>NZ_JADNDC010000024.1:0-71422 GCF_015551645.1 Ruminococcus sp. D54t1_190329_F1 | reverse complement strand
TAGCAGTCATTTCTGGCTGTTATCCCCCAGTATAAGGCAGGTTACCCACGCGTTACTCACCCGTCCGCCACTAGAAATAAATTAAATCGACCGAAGTTTCAATAAAGTATTTCCCGTTCGACTTGCATGTGTTAAGCACGCCGCCAGCGTTCATCCTGAGCCAGGATCAAACTCTCTGATAAAGTGTTTGATGTACTCAAGACAACCAACTAGCTTAGTTATCTCTCGTCATTACTGTTATAAAAAGTTCATTCATTTGAATGATGATTCGTTAAGAATTTTCGAGAATCGTATGTGTTTCACTGTTTAGTTATCAAGGTTGTTTATCTGTCGTTGTCTGTCCGACAGCTTGTTTATATTACCACAAGCATTTTCGTTTGTCAACAACTTTTTTTAATTTCTTTTAAAAAACTTTTGAAGTTTTTCAAAATGAAATCCCGCTTCCTCAGAAGCGAGATTCAGTATATCATCAGAGTTGCCATTCGTCAACCCCTTTTTTCAATTTTTTTGATTTTTTACACTATTTGACATTTGCGCTCAATTTCCATAGAAAACGCTCATAAACACTTTCACAAATATATTCTGATTATACAGGAAATTCAGTATTGTATCCTGCTCAACAAGAGCCATTCCCTGTTTTCCAATCGTGGTATCACAGAGCAGCGTCAGGATCAGAAGCCCGATCCAGATAAAGATTATGCACTTCGCACCGCCCACTGCACCTCCGGCAATTTTATTCACTCCATTTATCACAGGAAGATTTGTCAGAACATTCAGTATATAACTCAATAGTCTGATCACGATTGCAGAAATTATAAAGGATAAAAGAAATGATATTCCATTTACGATCATGACAGCCAGCGAATCTGCTATATATTCCGCAAACGTACTGACTGCAAGATAGCGGTATGTCTCTGCAGTATTATTTTCCATAAGAGAAGTCTTCAATATGTCCGGAAGCTCCATTTTTTCCATTATCTGCGTCTGTTCTTCCTTATCCAGAGCTTTCTGACTGCCAGTCTGTTCCATGACCAGTTCCTGGCAGTTACTCTGAACAATATTATAAACAGGTGTATACTCTCTCACAAATGTATTCACATATGGATTAATCGCCCATACAAAGAGAAAGGATATGATCATAAAAAAAGCAGATACGATTTCTTTTACAAAGCCCCTGCGAAATCCGGAAGCGCATGCAAAAATAATCAGCGCAAGCACCACAATGCCAAGCCAAGTCCAGCTTATGTCCATTTCTTTCTCCTTAACTGAGTTTTATCACATTTACACCAGTATCCATAACAAGCAAATACTTATTCCATCCCAATTTGAAAAAGTCTTTCACCGTTCCATCCACACTTCCAAAATATTTCTCGGAACCGTTGCTATTCAACACGCAAAGCTGGGAACTGTTGTACATAACAATATAGTCATCACTCATTCTGATAGTGGTATATGGAATATTAAAATCCTTGCTAAATTTCAGCTTGCCAGCAGAAGAATATACCTGCATGGTATACTGTTTGTCTTTGCTATCATTTTTAAATACCAGGCCAATGTTGTTTTCATCATAAAAAGTACTGATAATCTCCTGCTCAACCTGGACTGTTTTCAGTTCTTTGGGAATCTGACGCCCGGAATATATGGTAAATCCGTCATCCCGAAGTGCAACTGCATTGCTGCCAAGATACTGAATCTGCGGAACTACTACTCCATCATACGTGTACCCGCTTACAATACGGTCATCTTCATTCTGTCCAACTTCTCCGAAATTATAAAAAGCTATGTAACTGGTGGTCTCGCTGCTGTCCACAAACTGATATGCCACCATCATCACAACGCCATTATCTGCCAGTGCCACATCCATAGGATATCCAGGATCCTGAATATTAGTCTGATTTTCTGCCACAAGACTTCCATCTAAATTGTAAAAATTGATCCAGGTGTGGTCGCCGCCATCCAGAATTGCCGCTGCCATTCCGGTTTTGGAAACTTTCGCCTTTACAATACTGTAAGAAGTAGATACAGTCCCGGTAATTCCATTTTTGTCAAGAAAAACCATGGATGTACCATCTTTATCAGCAATCACGGCACAGTCACCGCAAACATCTGCCACGGGATTCTGCATGTCATATGTCTGGGACCATACAGTTTCCAGCTTGTTGTTTACCAGAGATACCTCGTCGGAACTATAGCGCAGAATCTTACCTGACAGATAGGTGTACTGGGTGGAAACAGTATCCTCCTGCTCACTGGTCACCTGTACTTTATAGTTTCGGTAAGTTCTTTTTTCCAGAAAAAGAAAGCCTGCCAAGACCACAAATACAGCAATCAGTATCACGGCAACCGGTTTCAGCACAGCTTTCTTTCTTCGCAAAGCAGCTTTGATTTTTCTTCTCGCAGCTTCATTCCCACCGGCTCCGGCCTGGGCTTTTTCCAGATGGCGTTTCTCGGCCAGAAGTCGTTTCCGCCGCAGTTTCTTTTTGATATTTTTGAATGTGTTTGCCATAATTTAACCTTGCCTTGTATTTTCTATTTTTTCGATTATACCACATCCGGTCAAGGTAATACAATCATTTGCCCCGGATAAATCACCTGGTTTTCTTCCAGATTATTCAGGCGGCAGATTTCCGGGATGGCATCCATATTTCCATAATGGGAAATACTGATCTGGTATAAAGTATCGCCTGGTTTGATCACATAAGTTTCGTATATGCCGTCAGATGAGGTCTGTGCACTGGAATCCGTCTGTTCTTCTGCGTTGGTGCTCTGTTTCTTTATTTTCCGTTCATCAGCTTCCTGGGAAAAAGTTTCCGTCTGATCCACCGTTTCTGCCGGCTCCTCAGTTTCTGTCTGTTCTGCTGCTTCCGCCTCATTTGCAAAATCAGATTCGCTGTCCTGCCAGCTATTCCCGGTTTCATCACTTATTTCTGTATCGGCGGCTTCCTGCGTTATTTTGGGAGTCACCGAAGCATTTCTTTCCAACTGCTCTTCCGGACTTTTCTCCTGTTTGGAAACATCCTGTATCTGATTCGTGTCATTTTCTGCCTGCTTTTCTTCTGATGCATCTTCCTCTGTTTTTCCTGACATAACAGTCACTGCATAATCATCTTCAGGCTGCACCGGCAAGCCACCGTAATTTCTGTAAAAGCCCGCACCTACAGCTAATACAGCAAGTACCAGACAGGCCGTTGCTGCATATGAAAAAACAGAGGTACGCTCCATTTCCTCCTGGGGCTTTTCCTCTGTCTTTTCTGCTTTCTTTGTTTTCTTGTTCCGGATGATTTTCCGAAAAGATACAACCGCCTCGTCAGACACATTTTCTGTAAATTCCGGCGCAAAATCTTTATTTTTTTCAATCATGTACTCCTGCATCAGCGGATTTTTCTCATAATAAATGTAATATCCCCGCTGCCGGACCATAAGGCCATTTTCAAAGAAGAAGAAAGCTTCTTCTTTTTCTGCAGGTTCCATAAGCATAAGCACTTTTTCACCGCCAAAATACCGAAGATGGATTCGGGTTAGCAATTCGTCTGTTTCCATATACATCTGAGGGCGCGAAAAAAACCAGCCTGTTATTTCCTGTCCCGGAAAATATTTTGCCTGGTCTTCCTGTATTTTTGCCCATATTTTTTCAGAGAAATCAATATGATCTGATGCAGCTTCCATATCTTCCACCATCAAAGCTCCCCGGATGAAAAGATAGGTTATACCATTGTTCCATTTTGTTTCGCCTGTAAAAACAGCTACACAGCCTTGTTCTTTTCCGGAACCGACCGCATTCCTGGCAAGCCTTGTCAGAAATGTGTATACGTAATCTTCAATATAAATACGCATATTTCCGGTTGTCAGTCCTACCTGACGTATGTTTCTCGGCAGATTAAAAAGATTTTCCCCATTTTTCGCCTCCTGTTTCTCTTCTTTGTAGATAACTTCTATCATAGTCACATCACCCCTTCGGGTATGAGAATATCACATGAGAAATGCAGATTTTAGCGGAATATAAGACCTGTTTCACAGAATTTTGCGACAGTTTTTGCAAAGGAAATATTTGTCGGGATGAAGGGTACAGCGAACTGCTGCAATTGAATTCCGGCAGAATGTCACGTAAAGTGCAGCATATAGATTTCGATATGTTTTTTTGTACTCAGCCAGGTGCATATTTTTTCCAGATATAGGATAAGATGGATTATATCAGACAGCTGCAGCTGCAAATTATCGTTCATAAGTAATCGGGCAAGTTTGCTTATTTATGAAATTTTTAAAGCAGGAGAACTTTTATGCCTTTTTATGTAAATACCCAAAAACCAGATTCTTCCAGAGAAATTGCACGGCTTCTGGGAAAATGTATTAAGCGTCATAAACGGGACTGGACTGAAATTGTGTTTTTGTGCATTGGAAGTGACCGGGTAACCGGAGACTGTCTGGGACCTTATGTGGGCTATCGTTTAAGTCAGCATCAGCTTCCAGGAATTTTTGTCTACGGTACATTAAGTCAGCCTGTTCATGCCGTCAATCTGTCCGATATAACGGACTTTATTTCAAAGAACCATCCGTTTGCCCTTGTAATTGCTATAGACGCGTCTCTAGGCGATGAAAGACATTTGGGCTATGTGACAATCGGAAACGGTTCTCTTTACCCAGGTGCGGCTGTTCAGAAAGATCTGCCGCCTGTGGGGGATATTTATATTACTGGAATTGTAAATATTGCAGGAATTCTGGAATATCTGACTTTACAGACAACAAGACTGTCCACTGTGATCACGCTGGCTGACACCATTGCACAAGGGATTCTTGGAAATTTTATATAACAATACGGCAAACAGAAGCTTTCACTTCCATTTGCCGTATACTTATTTAGCATATCACTTTTTTGAATTTCCAAAAGGTCTTCTGCAAAAACAGACATAGCGCCTGCCGGTGCCAACACCATACAGGAAAGGCACAGTCAATTAGATAAATGCTTTGATCTGTTTGTAGATACCGGCTGCATCAAGGCCGTATTTCTCAAGAAGAGCAACGGCCGGGCCAGACTCTCCGTAAACATCATTGATACCAATACGTTTAACCGGTACAGGCGCTTTCTCAGCAAGGCACTCGCATACAGCACCACCAAGGCCGCCGATGATGGAATGCTCTTCAACAGTAACAACTTTGCCTGTTTCTTTGGCAGCTGCTACAACAAGTTCCTCATCGAGAGGTTTGATGGTGTGGATGTTAATAACCTTTGCTTCGATTCCTTCTTCAGCCAGTTTCGCAGCTGCTTCCAGAGACGGAGCTACGCAAAGTCCGTTTGCAATAATGGTAAGGTCTTTTCCCTCACGGAGAACAATACCTTTGCCAAGCTCAAATTTATAATCCGGGTTATCATTGATAACCGGAACAGCAAGACGGCCAAATCTCATGTAAACAGGGCCCACATGCTCATAAGCTGCCTCTACCATTGCTTTTGCTTCAATATCATCAGACGGGCATGCAACAATCATTCCCGGAATTGTACGCATAAGTGCAAAATCCTCGCAGCACTGGTGTGTAGCACCATCCTCACCAACGGAAATTCCGCCGTGGGTAGCACCAATCTTAACATTCAGCTTCGGATATCCAACAGAGTTGCGAACCTGCTCAAAGGCACGTCCTGCTGCAAACATAGCGAAAGTACTTGCAAAAGGCACTTTTCCAGTTGTTGCGATTCCGGCAGCAATTCCCATCATGTTGCACTCTGCGATACCGCAGTCGATGTGACGCTCTGGGAATGCTTTCTTAAAGATTCCGGTCTGTGTAGCTGCAGCAAGGTCAGCGTCCAGAACAACCAGATCATCATGTTTTTTTCCAAGTTCTACAAGAGCGTTACCATAACTTGCTCTGGTGGCAATCTTCTTTACTTCTGACATAATGCTTCACCTACCTTTTCCAAATCTGCCATAGCCTGTGCGTACTCTTCATCGTTCGGAGCTTTTCCATGCCAGCCAACCTGGTTTTCCATGAAAGATACCCCTTTGCCTTTTACTGTTTTCATAACGATCGCAGTCGGCATTCCTTTCACAGTCTTTGCCTCGTCAAAAGCAGCGCGCAGCTGCGCCATGTCATTTCCATCAGCTACATTTATTACATGGAAATTGAATGCTTCGAATTTCTTATCGATCGGATATGGGGAGCATACGTCCTCAACTTTACCATCGATCTGAAGACCATTGTTATCAACGATCACTACAAGATTGTCCAGTTTTCTTGCTCCTGCAAACATTGCAGCTTCCCATACCTGACCCTCCTGAATCTCGCCGTCTCCAAGAAGTGTGTATACACGATAGCTGTCATTTGATAATTTTGCAGAAAGTGCCATTCCAACTGCTGCAGAGATTCCCTGTCCAAGGGAACCGCTGGACATATCGACGCCAGGAATATGCTTCATATCCGGATGTCCCTGAAGGTAAGATCCGAGATGACGAAGTGTCACCAGATCCTCTTTCGGGAAATAACCTCTCTCAGCCAGTACAGAATACAGACCTGGTGCAGTATGACCTTTGGAAAGGACAAAACGGTCGCGATCTGCTTTCTTCGGATCCTTAGGATCAATATTCATTTCCTCAAAATAAAGATAAGTAAATAAATCTGCTGCTGATAAAGATCCGCCTGGATGACCAGCTTTAGCAGCATGCAGTGCTGTTACGATGTCTTTGCGGACTTCGTTGGCAACTTTCTGAAGCTCTAAATTCTCCATTTTCAATTCTCCTTATTATTTCCCTTGATATCATGATGTGCGAATCACAACCGAATTGAATTCTTACGTAAAATAATTTCTCGGTTAATTATTCTCCAAATACAGCCTTGTAATCATTCTGGAATTTAACAATACCAGCGTCTGTCAGCGGATGATGAGTCATCTGCTCAAGTACTTTAAATGGTACAGTAGCGATATCAGCACCTGCAAGTGCACACTGTGTTACATGCATTGGATGACGAACACTTGCTGCGATGATCTCGGTATCGATGCCTGCAACTGCAAACATATCAGCGATCTGGCGAATCAGCTCAACACCGTCTGTAGAGATGTCATCCAGTCTTCCAAGGAATGGAGATACATATGTAGCACCAGCTCTTGCTGCAAGAAGTGCCTGGTTAGCGCTGAAGATCAAAGTTACATTTGTCTTGATACCTTCTTTTGAAAGAACTTTAACTGCTTTCAGACCTTCGCATGTCATAGGAATTTTTACAACCATGTTTGGATGGATCTTAGCAATCTCACGTCCCTCACGGATCATTCCCTCTGCATCTGTTGTAGTAGCTTTAACCTCGCCGCTGATCGGTCCGTCGACAATCTCTGTAATCTCTTTGATTACTTCATTGAAATCTCTTCCCTCTTTCGCGATCAGGGATGGATTTGTGGTTACACCACAGATGATTCCCATATCGTTAGCTGCCTTAATATCCTCTACTTTTGCTGTGTCAATAAAAAATTTCATGATTTCTTCCTCCTGAATGAATTAAACTAAAGCGCTCTCTTTGTCTTGCACTGTTCATATGCTTTCATTATAGCAGACTTCATTTACAGGTCAAGGCGTGGGATGAATTATTAATAAATATTCAATTAATAATTTTGTTTATTATTAATCATTCCATAGTTTGTTAGTATGGTATCAATCAATTTTCCACTGTATCAATCAGCTTTTCCAGCAATTTTACCAGATGTTTTTTCAAAAATTATTAGTAATAATTTCCAGCAAATTATTTATTTAAACTTATTTTCTTCGGATTTTTCGTTTATGGGATCCGGTTTGTCCATACGTGCATAACCGGTGGTTTTTCGCACAATAATCTTGGGATTATACTCAATATTATATACACTTGTAGGACGGATGCCTTCCCCGAAACGGATGCCTGTATCAATTTTCCGGATGATAATGTCACAGGCATCCCTGCCCTTCAGATCAACAAAGTGATCAATGGTAGTCAGTGACACTCTGCGAATTCCGGAATAAAAAATATTGTCGCAGCCGATTACCGATACATCCTTTGGTACTCTCAGACGGGCATCCTGAAGAGCATCCACAGCACCAATGGCCATCATGTCATTCTGTCCGGCAATGGCAGTAAATCTGCTGCCATCCTCCAGAAGAGACCTGGTCAGGGCATAGCCCATGGAATACTCGGAATCCGTCTTTGGATTGCGACGATCAACGGACTCGTCAGCCGCCCGGATGATCACATGCCCGGAAAGACCTGCCTTCTCAAACTCCTGCACAAAACCGTCCACTCGTTTGGAACGCTGCCACTGTCTTCTGGTAAGCGGCGGCGTAATAAAGGCCACATCCCGATGTCCCAGATCCAGCAGATGCCTTGCCATAAGCCGTCCCACTTCTGTGTTATCCTGATTAATAGCATCTACTGTACTGATTTTTTCTTTGTTGCTAATGATAACCAGCGGAATGCTTCTTGCCATCTCCTCTACCTGGCTGATATAGTCCGGGTGGGGGTTGCAGGCATAAATGATTCCCTGGGGTGCCATGGCGCGGATCATGCGCAGATACTTCTCTTCCAGCCTGGCATCGCGCTGGGTATTGCAAATGAAAACTCCGTAGCCACGCTCGTTGGCTACCGCCTCGATTCCCTGAAGGAGAAGCACATAGTAAGGGCTGGTAATGGTTGGGCAAAAGACAACGATCAGTTTTTCCTTTTTGTTCTCTTTTTTATTTTTGTGGCCCGGAAGCTGATAACCCAGTTCTCTGGCCGCGCTTTCCACTTTTTCCACTGTTTCTCGGGAAAAAGAAACATTGTACTTATGGTTCAGAACCATGGAAACTGTTGCCTGGGAAACTCCTGCTTTCTCTGCCACATCTGATGAAGTCACTTTTTTGCGTGCCACAAAAATCACCTCCTGCCATCTTACAGTTCTACCCTGCCCTCCAGTGCCCGAAGCAGAGTAACTTCATCAATGTATTCCAGGTCACCGCCGACCGGCACACCACTGGCAATACGACTGACCTTGATCCCGGTTGGCTTGATCAGCTTACTGATATACATTGCTGTAGTCTCTCCCTCCAGACTGGAGTTGGTGGCAACGATCACTTCTTTTACATCTCCCTGAAGTCGCATGATCAGCTCTTTCAGCTTGATATCATCCGGACCAATTCCCAGCATAGGGGATATTGCGCCGTGAAGTACATGATAAACTCCATCAAATTTACCGGTTTTTTCATAAGCAGCAAGATCCCTGGTGTTCTCCACTACCATAATCGTACTGTGATCTCTTTTGGGATTGCTGCAGATTGGGCACATTTCTTTATCCGTAAGGGTGTAGCAGCACTTACAGTACTGTACGTTCATCCGGGCATCGGTGATGGCATTGGTAAGCTGCTGCACCTGTTCCTTTGGCATATTCATAATATGAAAAGCCAGGCGCTGGGCAGACTTTGCCCCGATTCCCGGAAGATGGGAAAACTGCTCAATCAGTTTATTGATATGACTGCTGTAGTATTCCATCAGAATGGAAGACCCCCGCCAAGTCCTCCCAGACCTCCTGTAAGTTTGGACATTACAGCCTGGTTCTCCTGCTCAACCTTGCGAAGTGCTTCATTAGTTGCTGCAACAATAAGATCTTCAAGCATCTCGATGTCATCCGGATCTACAACTTCCTCTGCAAGCTTCACCTTGGTCACTTCTCTCTTACCTGAGATAGTTACTTCTACAGCTCCGCCGCCGGCTGCTGCAGTAAACTCTTTCTCCTCGAGAGCTTTCTGGTTCTCTTCCATCTGGCGCTGCATTTTCTGCGCCTGCTTCATAAGGTTATTCATGTTTCCTGGCATACCCATGCCTGGAAATCCTCCACGCTTTGCCATTACAAAGTCCTCCTTTAACTGTTCTGATTTCATGCTGGATTCCGCATTTCTGATTTTTCAAACAGGCTCTATAACATTTGCGGCAGCAAAAATCATTTTTCATAACAATATTCACATTTTCTGCAAATATTATTAATTTACTTCTCGTTCGTCGCTTTCACGGCAACTCTTATGTTGCTGCACAAAAATCAAACAGCAACACTCTTATTCTTCTGCATCGTCAGGATCTTCCTCCACAACAACATCCATATGGATATTCTCCCGGAGAGCCTGATCTACAGTAACCTTGGCAAGATTGGTATGGTTGTGTTCTTTTGCCACCACCATCTTAAGTTCTACACTCTTGCCAGTCTGGGCCAGGATGATATTCTTCAGTTCTTCCTCTGCTTCCGGATTATCTACATAGGTTTTTCCAAGGAAATCCTGGAATTCAATGTAGAGAACCGGTTCACCGGTCTGGCCATTGTATTTGGGAATAGACTTCTGGAGCATCTGTTTGAAAATACCGCTGGTCTGACCTACGATCACCTTCCAGCTGGCTACAATCTTCTGCAGATCCTCGGGTGCTGCCTTCTCAGGTGCTGCTGCCATGGCTTCTGCACTGCCATACGATCCGATTCCTGTACTTCCGGCGTTGCCAGTGGCTCCCGGCTGAACAAATACCTGTTGAACAGGCCGCTCGTCCATGCGCTGTTCCAGAACACGAAGACGATCCAGGACAGAATCCAGATTGGTCTCCATCGCCGGACGGCACAGTTTGATCAGGGCAATCTCCACCAAAACACGCTTCTGGGTGGAATAGCGTATCTGGCTGGACAGGTCAGAAAAAATACGGATGTAGCGCATCAGCGTCTCTACATCCACCATCTCACTTTCTTCTCTTAGAAGTTTCAGATTCTCAGATGATACATCAATGGCTTCCTCCGGATTCTCGGAGGTTTTTACCAGAAGGAGATTACGCATGTACCAGGTAAAATCTCCCACAAACTGTCCAAGCTCTCTTCCGCCTATGATCAAATCCTCAAGAGTGCGTATCGCACCTGTCACATCTCCCTGGAGCACTTTTCGCAAAAGCTTGCTGAACACTTCCGTATCCACAGCTCCCAGAACCTCCAGGACTTTGTCATAAGTCAGTGTCTGCCCTAGATAAAAGGCAATGCACTGATCCAGAAGGCTTAGTGCATCTCGCATGGAACCGTCTCCGGCTTTTGCCACATAACGGACGGCTTTTTCTTCTGCCTCTACGCCTTCGATTTTCAAAAGTTCATCCAGTCTTTCCGCAATTGTATCAATAGTGATGCGGTGAAAATCGTATCGCTGACATCTGGACAAAATAGTGATCGGTATCTTGTGGGCCTCTGTGGTGGCAAGAATGAAGATAACATAAGACGGAGGTTCCTCCAGTGTTTTCAGAAGAGCATTAAACGCTCCTGTCGAAAGCATGTGAACCTCGTCGATAATGTATACCTTATAGTTTCCTTCAGTAGGACGATAGGCCACCTCCTCACGGATCTCACGGATATTGTCAACGCCGTTATTGGACGCTGCATCGATCTCGATCACGTTCATGGAGGTGCCAGCCTGTATCGCCTTACACATGTCACATTCACCACAGGGACTTCCATTTACCGGATGCTGGCAGTTTACTGCTTTTGCCAGTATTTTTGCAACGGTAGTCTTACCGGTTCCTCGGGTGCCGCAAAACAGATACGCGTGACCAATACGGTTATGCTTGATCTGATTGGTCAGGGTAGTTACAATGTGATCCTGTCCCTTGACATCGTCAAAATTATCCGGTCTGAACTTCCGGTATAGAGCAGTATAGCTCATTTATGGAAACTCCTTTCTAACAGCAGGGAATCAATCGCCGAAGCTGATTCCGATCTGCTTTGCAGCCTTAACGGTCTGGTCTTTCGGAGAAACCATTTTCAGCTTGCCGGCACATTCTTCAAGAGGTACTCTCTTGATTTTGCCATTTACAATACCGATCATGATGCCATATTCTCCGTCCAGAATAGCCTCTGCTGCTCCTGCTCCGATTCTTGTGGAAAGCACACGATCATATGCACATGGTGCCCCACCTCGCTGTGTATGTCCCGGAACTGTAATGCGTACCTCAGAACCAAGCTTCTGGGTAATCTTGTCTGCAATTTCATAGGATACGGAAGGATACTTCTTCGCGCGGTCTTCCAGCTTTTTCTTGTAATCTTTCTTGGAAAGAAGGGCATCCTCTTTGGAAATGGCGCCTTCTGCCACTGCAAGAATGGTGAAACGCTTGCCAGCTTTAGATCTCTTCTGGATAGCTGCAACTACCTTCTCAATGTCGTATGGGATTTCCGGAATCAGGATAATATCTGCTCCGCCGGCAATTCCTGCGTGCAGAGTAAGGCTTCCTACCTTGTGTCCCATAACTTCTACGATAAATACACGGCCATGGGATGCTGCTGTTGTATGAATGCAGTCGATAGCGTTTGTTGCAATATTTACTGCACTCTGGAACCCGAATGTCATATCTGTACCCCAGATATCATTGTCGATGGTCTTAGGCAGATGGATGATATTCAAACCTTCTTCTCTTAAGAGGTTGGCTGTTTTCTGGGTTCCGTTTCCTCCGAGGATTACGAGACAGTCAAGACAAAGCTTGTAATAAGTCTGCTTCATAGCCTCAACCTTATCCAGTCCATTGGCATCCGGTACGCGCATAAGCTTAAACGGCTGTCTGGATGTTCCAAGAATAGTTCCGCCCTGTGTAAGGATTCCGGAAAAATCCTTGGATGTAAGCATACGGTATTTGCCGTAGATCAGTCCCTTATATCCATCATCAAAGCCGTATACTTCCAGATCATCGATACTATTGGTAAGACCCTTTACAACTCCTCGCATGGTGGCATTCAGAGCCTGACAGTCACCGCCACTTGTTAATAAGCCGATTCTTTTAATCATAGTACCCTCCATTTCTGTGTCTTTGGAAAATAAAATTCAAGTTTTTATCTAATTATATAATATTTCACAGGCTGACACAACAAGGAATTTAATTCCGCCCAAAACTTCTTCTGAAAATCCACTGCATTTTTCGGTATCGACTTGACAAATTCATTCGCTTCCTTTATAATTAAATTCCGCGCAGCCGGGGAGATAGCGGTGCCCTGTACCTGCAATCCGCTACAGCAGGGGTGATGCCAATCTGAGGCTTGTATCTTGTGGAGCTGCCCTTTATAAGTGGCGTTGACGTTTGGGTCTTACGCAACAGGACTCTATGAACCGTGTCAGGACAGGAATGTAGCAGCACTAAGTAGAATCTCCTGTGTGCCGTGAGGGTGCCTGGGCTGAGTTAACTGTAGAGGTAACGTCTGTGAGACCATTCCGAGGTGCGGCGCGCGAAATAAGATGATTGTGGAACGTCGGATGAGGGCGTTCTTTTTTTGTATTAAAATAGATTTCTGCAAAATGGGGAGAGCAAATTACTGGAATGCTTTTTCAAACAGGCTCTGGCGCGGTACGCCCCAGGCAAACAAAAAGACACATATTGTATCAGGGCTGTGAATGTGTTGTTCACGCCATTTTTACAATATGTGTCCTATTTTTAGTTTGCTATTCTATTTTGAATGCAAGCTGTGAAAAATCATTTGCACAGCTCCGCTACGACCTGATTGATCACCTTGCCGTCAGCCTTGCCCTTCAGCTCTGGCATAATAGTCTTCATGATCTGTCCTTTGTTTCCAGAAGCGATCAGGTCTGCATGTTTCTCTGTAAGGTAAGCCTTGATCTCAGAAGCGTCCATCAGCTTTGGAGCGTATTTCGCAATCACATCATATCTTGCCTGATATTCATCTTTCAGATCCTGTCTGGATTCCGGACAGGTGTCGATCTGCTCTTTCACAGATTTCAGCTCTTTCAGGATAACACGGTCAACCAGTTCGCCACTGATATCGTCACGGCAGCCTTCGTCGATTGCCACCTTCTTCACTGCGGAAATCAGGGAAGAGACTGCATCCTTTGTTACTTTATCCTTCGCTTTCATGGCAGCTACCATGTCTTTTCTCAATACTTCAAGTTCCATTGTATTTTCCTCCTGTCATTTTCTATGTGGTTGTTTACATAATGTTCCACAACGTTCCATCAAATCATAATTCTTTCATCCTGTGGCATTTCAGACGACTTGATGTATTTTTTGCTTTGTTTTTTATCATACCACTAATTTTCTGATTTTCCAACCTGCTCTGCCAAAGATTTTTTCAGCATTTTCTTCTTTTCCCGAAGCTCGCGAAAAAAATCGGAAAGCATGATGGAACACTCTTCCTGAAGGACACCGCGGATTACTTCTACCTTGTGGTTAAAGCCATCCATTTCCAAAAGATTCAGCACAGAACCGGCACATCCTGCTTTTGGATTCATGCTGCCGATAACCACACGGTCAATTCTGGACTGCATAAGCGCTCCGGCGCACATCTGGCAAGGCTCTAAGGTTACATACATCGTGCAGCCTTCCAGTCTCCAGTCTCCTAATTTTTTGCTTGCCTTTTTAATCGCGTTCAATTCTGCGTGAGAAAGGGTATTCTTGTCCGTGTTTCTCCGATTATAGCCTCTTGCAATGATCTGCCCGTTGCAAACGATCACACAGCCAATTGGCACCTCTTCCAATGCCCGGGCTTTCTTTGCCTGGCGAATAGCCTCTTTCATATAACGTTCCTGATCTGTAAGCATTTTTTACCTTTACTTTCTACTACTTTATGGTGAATCTCGGCATTTTTGCCGCTGCGCTGTCATTTTCATTTCAGGCGCCGCAGCGGCAATAGCTTTATTATAGGCAGTTCGCACAGGGATGTCAATTTTAACAACCGGCAGGTGGATCAATCGCACGGTACCAGTACCCTCCCCTGCCTTTTTTCACCTTGATACAGTTGCTTTCTTTGAAGCAGGAAAAGCCGAACATGCCTGCCATAAACTGTTCCTGCTGGTCGTAGCTTCCGGGTACACCAAGTATGTACCGGCCATTTGATCTGTGGCACAGAAGGAGATGTCCGAAATTGTAGTATCCGTATTGCAAAAAACGGTTGTTGCGAAGGGCGCATTGTCTTCTTGGAAAATGGACCAGATCCTGGGGTGTAATTTTCCAGCACTGGTTCAGATCGCTGTCTTGGAACGGGCAGAAGGGCTGACCAAATGGGAGTGCTATGGTTTTCTCCTTTTCCTCTTGTTTTGTATTTACTCTACAGGTAATTTTTTGCTCTGCTTCCCATATTCCCCCCACGGTTGGCTCATCTTTTGCTTGTGGTTCATCACTTATCATTTCTTCTGCTTCCAGCAGATCATCCTGCATTTGTTCCACCACATCCTCCACTTCATGCCTGTCATCTAAATCAGGTGTGGAATCTGTTTCCGGCTTGCTTTCATTCTCCAGCTTTTCTTCTGCTTTCTCTTTTATTATTTCACATACGGTACCAGTTTCTTCTTTCTTTATTATACTTTCCTTAAAATTCTCCGGGCGGATTGTCTGGTCATCCCACTCTGTTCCAAAAAAGCCTCCCGATTCTGTAAGCAAAATCATACCTCCCATTTTTTCCAGAGGAATTCCCGAGCCCCCCATATCCATTCCGTCTGTTTCCACCAGACATTCGATTCTATTTGCCTCCGTTTTGCAGCTGCCCAGCAAAATTCCATTCATCAGTCCCTCTTTTCGCACAAATCCATATACTTTGCACACTTCTCCTGCTGCCAGGTTTCCTACCTGAAGACGTGGTTCAATTGTACACATGTGATTTCTCACTTCCACCTTCATAAAGCCACAATTATCTTCCTTTTTCCCTTTTCGGTATTCATATACATATGCGATAAAACGCCGATATCCCACCAACTGACGCCCTCCCCTTTTTATGCATCTCACTCATTAATGTATATGAAAAAACAGAATTTTCATTCATAAAAACGCATTCTGTTTCACTTGGAACATCTGTTCAAATGAATTAATTTAAATGCCTCTCCCCAAATAAGACCTGGTTAATTTCAATTCTTTTTGAATTTTTTTGAATTTTTTCAATTTTTCTGTTGACAAGCCAGTATATTCTATGTATAATATCACTTGCAGTTGACGAAGTGTGGCTCAGTTTGGTAGAGCGCTGCGTTCGGGACGCAGAGGTCGTGGGTTCGAATCCCGTCACTTCGACTACTTGGCAGGGGCGCCGAAAGCCTTGAGAAATCAAGGGTTTCGGTGTTTTTTTATGTTTAAATTTTCTTCTTTTTTCGAAAGCTATATTCTATTTTAACTATTTAGGTATAGAAATATTTATTTTTTGTGCTAAAATATCTTTATCGGGCAGAGAGGATTTTCCTCTCCCAGAGTTTGTTGAAACAAGCTCTAACACAAAAGCAAAATACCATAAAAGCACCAGGAGGATGAACATGAAAAGAAAAAGAAATTTGTATCATTTATGGTTTTGTTTTGCCATGCTTCTGTTTCTGGCGGTTCCTTTTAAAGTAAAGGCGGAAACTGCCACAACGCCAGTAAGCATTTCTGTACAATATGGACAGACAGAAGCACGAACAATTCTGAATATGATCAATGAAATGCGTACAAGCAGCACAGACGCATGGTATTGGAAGCAAGACGATACAACCAAAACATATTGCACAAATCTGCAGCCATTGCAGTATGATTACGATCTGGAAAAAACAGCTATGCAAAGGGCCGCTGAAATTGCAATTATTTATTCCCATACACGTCCAAATAACAAAGACACCTTCTCCGCCTTTTATGAAAATTCAGTATATTATACTTATGCAGGCGAAAATATAGCTGCGGGATATGGAACTGCTGACAGTGTCAACGACGGCTGGAGGGAAGATAACGAGCTTTACGCCGGTCAGGGACACAGACGAAATATGCTTAATTCTAAATTCAACTGTGTCGGAATCGGTCATGTATACTACAATGGCTTTCACTATTGGGTGGAAAATTTTGCATACAGAGATAAAGTTAATACCACCCCTGTAAGTGCAGACAACACAGAAACTACCCTTACAATTCCAGTTGCAACATCAAAAATTTCTAATTTTAATATTACTTTTGACAAAGATGAGTATTCTTTAAAAACAGGTGAAAGCACTTCCATTTCCGTATCAGATCCAACGATTTCCGTTTTCGGACACTGGGGTTCCAGATTTGTTTTTGTGACTGATACCCCAGATCTAACAATTGCTGATTCGACAGTCGCTACCCTTTCGGGTTCCATAACTGGAATTTCTGAAGGCGATACTACAATTAGTGCTTCTCTTTACGGTCTTACCGCGCACCAGACAGCTGCTGTCAAAGTACATAATTGTGAAAATCACTGGGACGATGGAAAAATAACCACACCCCCCACCTGCACTAAAACTGGCGTAAAACAATACACCTGCACAATCTGCAGCGAGACTAAAACAGAAGAAATTGCTGCATTAGGTCACGATTACAGTTCCGACTGGACTATCGATACCGCTGCTGTCTGCGAAACAGTCGGCAGCAAGAGCCATCACTGCACACGATGTGACAGCAAAAAAGATGTAACTGAAATTCCTGCTTCCGGTCATTCCTGGAATGATGGTGCAATTACCACTGAGCCTACCTGTACTGATGAGGGTGTAAAAACCTTTACCTGCAATGCCTGTGGCAAAACAAGGACTGAGGCAGTCGCAGCTCTGGGTCACAACTACAGTTCCGACTGGACTATCGATACCGCTGCTGCCTGCGAAACAGTCGGCAGCAAGAGCCATCACTGCACACGCTGTGACAGCAAAATAGATGTAACTGAAATTCCTGCTTCCGGCAAGCACACCTGGAATAACGGTGTAATCACCAAACCTGCAACAATTGCAGAAGAAGGCGTAAAAACATACACCTGTACTATTTGTGGTGTAACGAGAACTGAGACAATTGCCAAGCTTCCAATGCCAACCGTGACTCCGGTTCCAACAGCCACACCAACACCGGCAATCACTTCTGCCCCAACTGTAACACCGACTCCATCCGTTTCAGTTGGAACAAAAATTACAGATAAAAAAACTGGAAACATATACAAAGTTACAAGCAGCCGTTCTTCCAGCCAGACAGTTGCCTTTATTGGAAATAAAGTAAAAACCAGTGTCATCATTCCAACTACAATAAAAATAAAAGGTGCCACCTACAAAGTAACTGAAATTTCCACCAATGCTTTCAAAAATAACCGTAAGCTGAAAAAAGTGGTAATTGGTCAGAATATTGTAAGAATAGGTAAAAATGCATTCTACGGCTGCAAAAAACTTACTTCCATTACCATCAAATCCAGCCGGCTTACATTAAAGAACATTGGCAAAAACGCATTCAAAAATACAAGTCCAAAAGCTACTGTAAAAGTTCCGAAAAAGCAGAAAGCTCTTTATAACCAGATCCTTAAGAAACGGGGACTTAATAAAAAAGCTAAAGTCAAATAAATAATCTTTAAAACACAAAGAACCGGATTCCGCAAAGTGCTGGATATCCGGTTCTCTGTATTTTTCCGCGAGAGCTGCTTTATTTACTCCACCGACTCGGCTGTTCCTGGCAGATCCGGTTCCACTGGCAATCGCCGCAGATTTTCGTTCTTTTTCCCGTTTCAATGATTTTTTTCTGTACTGCTTCGGTAAATTCCGGGAATGCAAGTTTCTGACCTTCTTTTAAGCCGCATTCTGCCAGCACTGCATTGTCATATCTTTTCACCTTCTCGGCTGCCTCGCAGATTCCCTGGCTATTGTTTGGACAGGCTGAGCAGATTTCGTCAGTTTTTACTGTGAGACAAACATCTGCCCCTTTTGTAAAAAGCTCCAGCATTTCCTGCATATGGGCTGTAAATCCAGTGCTGTAGCCATTTCCGATAAAAAACGCCAGGCACATCCCGTGGTGAGGGCGAATGGGATATGTCTGACGTTCTTTTTTACTGCATTGGTACAAGCTTACGTACCCTTCTGGACAAAACAAATGCCAGAGCGATCTTTACAAGGTCAGGAATGATAAATGGAATTACGCACCAGCCCAGTACGGTTCCAAGTCCGACAGCTCCGGAGGTTCTTGTATATACAACCATGAACCAGATAGTTCCCATTGCGTAGCAGACAATCAGTCCGACTACCATGGAAAGAATCTGAATAACAGGCTTTTTGCCCCAGAGAGATTCCATAGCCCACATTACCAGGGCGGAGAAAAGAAATCCGATGATGTAACCGCCGGTATTGTTAAGAAGAATACCAAGTCCTCCTGAAAATCCTGCAAATACAGGAACACCAATAGCTCCAAGTAAAATGTAAACCAGTACAGCCAGGCTGCCTCTCTTTCCGCCAAGCACACCAACAGCCATAAATACACCAAATGTCTGTAATGTAAACGGCACTGTCATTGGAATGGAAATCCAGGAACAGATTGCGATCAGTACGGCGAAAATAGCTATGTATGCCAGGTCGTATGTTTTTGTCTTTGTTGCGGTTACGGTACTCATATTCTCCTCCTCGAGTAAATATTATTTTTGTCAGATACAATCTAACACAGTTACGTTGCAATTGTCAACCTATTATTTGTTTTTGGTTTACAATTCTCTTCGTGAAGAATCTGGACATGTTTCCCGCATACGTGCTATACTTCTGTAAAATGGAGGATTAAAAAATTGTGTCAAACATATAGAATTGCAATTTGTGATGACCTTGCCACAGACAGAAATTATCTTTCTTCTCTGTGCGAAATATGGGGCAGTCATAACAGTTATCATATACAGATTTCAGAATTTACATCAGCCGAAAATTTTTTGTTTCATTATGCCGAGAAAAAAGATTTTGACATTCTTCTCCTTGATATAGAAATGGGCGCCATGGATGGTGTTACCATGGCAAGGAAGCTGCGGCAGGATAATCAGACCGTACAAATTATATTTATCACCGGATACGCAGACTATATTTCTGACGGATATGAAGTAGATGCCCTTCACTATCTGATGAAGCCCATACAAGAAGAGAAGTTCTTTACAGTTCTTGACCGTGCAGTCACAAAGCTTATCAAGAATGAGAAGGTTCTTAACATAATCAGTCAGGGTGAGATGATTCGTCTGCCCATCTGTCAGATCAATTATGCAGAGGTAAACAGCAATTATATTACGATTCACAGTCAACAGACTATCACCCTGAAAATGACCTTAAGCGAATTGGAAAAAAAGCTGGATTCTCATTTTTTCAGAGCGGGACGTTCTGCTTTGGTAAATCTAAAAAAAATCAGCCGGGTTACAAAAAAAGAGATTTATTTGCAGGATGGAAGTATAATCCCCCTTCCACGCGGCGCTTATGAGAAGGTTAACCGGGCAATCATTAATATGGACTGATTTGGGAGATTAAAATGCATTTATTTTCGAAAAAAGCAGCTAAAAAAATGGCTGCATATCAGAAGGAACTGATTGAAACTCACTATCAGGAGGTTGATAATATGTACCGCCAGATGCGAGGCTGGCGCCATGATTATCGCAATCATATCCAAACAATGAAGGCTTATGCAGCCACAGAAAACTGGGACGCAATCAGACATTATCTCGATCTTCTTGACAAGGATCTTACCACAGTAGATACTGTGATAAAAACCGGAAATGCCATGACAGATGCTATTTTAAATTCTAAAATATCACTGGCACGGTCCAAAGATATTCAGGTAATTGCAGATGCTGACATTCCTGTTAAGCTGAATTCCTCTGAAATTGATCTTTGCTGTATTATTGGAAATTTATTCGACAATGCCATAGAAGCCAGCCTGCAGCTTCCCAAAGAAAAACGACTGATCCGCATTTATATGGACATGAAAAACACGCAGTTATACATTTCTTTCACTAACTTTACAGCGGGAAAGAAGTTGAAAAAACAGGGAAATCTTTTTAAAAGTACAAAAGGTGATGGTCATGGTCTGGGGCTGATCCGTATTGATGATATAGTAAAGCGATCTGATGGATATATCAGCCGAAACAGTGAAGAGAGCGCCTTTACCACTGAGATTTTACTGCCCCAGTTATAATTCATCCCCCGAAACATGCAATTCATCCCCGGTTTAATCCGGGGATATTTTTTCTGGTAAAATCATATTAAGAATCTTTTTAATGATACCAGAGTCAAAAGGTCAAAAAGCCGATGCAAGCTCGCTTGCAAGAGGATTTTTGACCTCTTGACCCGCAAAAAACATGAGTAAGTAGCCATTTTCCGAAGAAAAATGAGCGGATTACGAATGTTTTTGAAGATTGCGGGAGTGCAAAGCACGTAGCAATCTGGTATCAAAAGAAAAATAAGAAAGAAGGGAAAATCATGTTTCAAAAAAATCCTGTATCAAAATACAGTACTTTTCAAAATATATGGTTCATGATTAAACTTGCCTGCACTTCTCAGGAGAAGAAAGTTCTGGTGATCAGCTTTTTTATCGCACTGTTAACCATTATACAGAACCTTCTTAACCTTTATGTTTCTCCTGTCATATTAAGTGCAATAGAAAATCATGTTTCCATTCAGGAACTGCTTTTTACAATTGTAATTTTTGTGCTTATGATAATGCTGGTATCAGCTGCATTGGCTTATGCAAATCAAAACGTAATTTGCGGACGGATCAGTGTCCGTTGTGAGATTGTAAATCTTTTAAACAAAAAAGCATCCACAACATCTTATCCCAATATAGACGATATGAAATTCAAAAAATTACTGACCAAATCGGCCGAATATACGGACAATAACGATCAGGCCACTGAAGCAATCTGGAATACACTAACTGTACTTTTGATCAATATTGTCTGTTTTTTTATTTACGCCGGTCTTCTTACACAAATTCATCCAATTCTGATTTTGGTCATTCTGTCAACTGCCGGAATCAGTTATTTTATCTCTCAAAGATTAGATGAATATAAGTATCAACATCGGGAGGAAGAAGCTGAATATATACATCAAATGGCATATTTATTAAACCGTGCAGCTGACTTTGGTGCAGCAAAAGATATCCGCATTTTCGGTCTTCGTTTCTGGCTGGAAGAATTATACAGCAAAACAGCCAGGGAATTTACAGCATTTCATCGAAAAGCAGAAAGTGTTTATATCTGGGCTGGAATTGCAGATTTGACTTTTACTTTTCTGCGCAATGGAGCGGTCTACGCATATTTAATTTATTTGGTATTATACCGCGGTCTTGATGTGCCTGCTTTTTTGCTTTATTTTACTGCAGTGGACAGTTTTTCAGGCTGGATTACAGGAATTCTGGAAGGACTTGGCACATTGCACCGACAGTCTCTTGATATTTCCACGGTCCGGGAATGTCTGGATTATCCGGAATTATTCCGTTTCAAAGATGGACTTACCTTAAATCAGGACGCTAAAAATAATTATGAAATTGTTTTGGAAAATGTTTCATTTCGCTATCCAGGAGCTGAAACAGATACTTTAAAAAATATAAATCTTACCTTACATCCAGGAGAAAATCTGGCAGTTGTAGGTCTTAATGGTGCTGGAAAAACTACGTTGATCAAAATAATCTGTGGGTTTCTTGATCCCACAAAGGGACAGGTAAAATTGAATGGAACAGATATCCGAAACTATAACAGAAAAGACTATTATAAGCTGTTCTCGGCAGTGTTTCAGGATTTTTCATTGTTAGCGGGAACCATTGCAGAAAATGTGGCGCAAACAGAAAATTTCGACCTGAAACAGGTGAAAAATTGTATCAAAAAAGCCGGCTTGCTTCCAAAAATAGAAGCTCTTCCAGATAAGTATCAAACCTTTCTGAATCGTGAGGTTTACAAAAATGCAATTATGTTTTCGGGTGGAGAAACACAGCGCCTTATGCTCGCCCGCGCATTATATAAAGATGCCCCTTTTATTATATTGGACGAACCAACTGCCGCACTCGATTCCATTGCTGAAGCAGACATTTATCAGAAATATGACGAAATGACAAAGGGAAAATCCTCAGTTTATATCTCCCATCGGCTCGCTTCTACCAGATTCTGCAGCAGAATCTTAATGCTGGAGCAGGGAGAAATACAGGAAGAAGGAACTCACGAAGAGCTGTTAAGGCAAAGTGGAAAATACGCTGCTCTCTATGAGGTTCAAAGCAAATATTACAGGGAAGGAGATGGGGAAAATGAAGACAAATGAGAAAAACATATCGTTAAAAGAAGCACTGCAGCTTAATCACAGAGCATATAAGCTTTTTTACCGATATTATCCAAAATTAATTCTTTCCCAAATCAGTCTGACCATCTGGAAAGCACTGACTCCCTATATAATCATATATTTATCTGCACTTGTTATTGAAGAACTTGCAGGCGACCGAAGCCCTGACCGCATTCGTTTTCTGGTAACGATTACTTTATTATCCGGAGCAGGAATCAGCTTGATATCTGCATTTCTTAAAAAATGGAAAAGGACTTGGAGCGCAGGTCTTGGAATGAAAATCAAGCGAATTTTGTGCGAAAAACTTTTTGATATGGATTACTGTGATTTAGATGATAGCAAAACTATGGAGTTATATTCTTCCATTATTCAAAATCTCAATGGACCTGGGTGGGGACTATACAATGTTCTGTTAAATTATGAAGCTCTGTGTTCAGAAGGATTTTCGATCATTTGTGGCTTATCCATGACCATTTCCCTTTTCACCAGCCAGATTCCAAAAACAGCAGAAAAACTTGTTATTCTTAACAATCCGGTATGTGTAACAGCCATAATTTCTGTTATGGTACTGATTACCTGGTTTTCGCCTGTACTCGCTGGAAAGGCAGGAAAATACTGGGTCAGAAGTGCAGATCTGCATACCTTTTCCAATCGTTTGTTTGCATATTACGGACGTCTGGGCTATGATAGCAAAAAGGCAGCGGATATGCGGATTTACCAACAGGAAAAAATATGCGAAAAGCATAATCTGAGCAAAGAAAATCCTTTCGGTTCCAAGGGATTATTTGCCAGATATGGAAAGGGACCTGTTGGATTTTACATGGCAGCGTCTTCCGCAGTATCTGTAATTTTCACAGGGATTGCCTATGTTTTTGTATGCTTAAAAGCCTGGACAGGTGCCTTTGGAATCGGAGCGGTTACAAAATATATTTCCTCTATTACGAAAGTATATTCAAGTGTATCCGGCTGTATCTCCACCATTGAAGATATGCAAAACAATGCTGTTTTTCTGAAACAGACATTTGAATTTCTGGACATTCCCAATAACATGTATCAGGGAAGCCTGACTACTGAAAAACGCAGTGACCGAAAGTATGAAATAGAATTTCGAAATGTTTCTTTCCGATATCCGGGATGTGAACAATATGCCCTTCGAAATATTAATTTGAAATTTAAAATCGGTCAGAAGCTGGCTGTCGTTGGTATGAATGGAAGTGGAAAGACTACGTTTATCAAACTCCTATGTCGCCTTTACGATCCTACAGAAGGAAAAATTCTTCTTAACGGAATCGATATCCGAAAATATAATTACAAAGAATATATGATGATTTTTTCCGTGGTATTTCAGGACTTCAAACTCTTTTCCCTGACTCTTGGAGAAAATGTAGCCGCCAAAATCAATTATGACGAAGAAGAAGTAAAAAGTGCTCTGAAGAAATCCGGATTTTACAATCGCCTTTCCACAATGCCAGAAGGTCTGAATACTTATCTCTACAAGGATTTCAATAAAAAGGGAATTATCATTTCCGGCGGAGAGGCTCAGAAAATAGCTATTGCAAGAGCTATTTATAAGAATGCCCCTTTTATTATATTGGACGAACCGACTGCAGCTCTTGATCCCATTGCGGAAGCTGAAATATATGGAAAATTTAATGAAATAACAGGCGATAAAACTGCCATTTATATCAGTCATCGTCTGTCTTCCTGCAAATTTTGCGATAAAATAGTTGTATTTCATGAAGGATCTGTGATTCAAACTGGAACTCACCAGGAGCTTGCTGCCGATAAAAGTGGAAAATATTTCCAACTATGGACGGCGCAGGCGCAATATTATAGATAAACAGCTTTTCAATTTCCCTTAATCATGTTAAACTAAGGAAAAGTAATGCTACGGAGGTTTTTTCCATGGACGTACACAGTATCAGTACCAAATGCGCCCGCACTGAATTTGTGGGAACTGCTGTTCTGGATACCATCGGACTTGTAATTTCAGGAGTTGATGATACTCTTTTAAAGGAAATGAATATAGGGACACGCTATCATACCCTTGGACTTTTCAGTTCCCGTACAGGTGCAGCAGGTCAGATCACTGCTGTCGATGATGCGGTGAAAGCCACTGGCACAGAGGTTCTTTCCATTGAATTTCCACGGGATACCAAAGGCTGGGGTGGACACGGCAACTATATTGTGATTGGCGGAAATGATGTTTCAGATGTGCGCCACGCTATTTCGCTGGCGCTGGAACTAACTAATAAGTATGCAGGAGAATTATATATCAGCGAATCCGGTCATTTGGAGTTTGCTTTTTCAGCCAATGCAGGCGGTGCTCTTGCCATGGCCTTTCACGCAGTTCCAGGGGAAGCTTTCGGATTCATGGCAGGTTCTCCGGCAGCGATTGGACTTGTAATGGCAGACACTGCAATGAAGGCTTCTGCAGTTCATATTACACGCTATATGACACCGAGTATCGGTACAAGCCATTCCAATGAAGTTATCCTTGCCCTCTCCGGAGATGCCAGTGCTGTGAAAGAAGCTGTACTCCAGGCAAGACAGATCGGCCTGGAACTGCTGATCGGAATGGGAAGCTATCCGGAAATTCCGGGAGAACCGTATTTATAACAATCCCCCCTATATATTATTGCAGACAAATGCCCTGACAGGCAGAAGATTTTAATGATCTTAATCCTGTCAGGGCGTATTCTTTTTCCTTAATTCAGTCTGTAAACCTCCGCACTCTGAAGTCCAAATGCAAGTGCCTCTGAATGGCTGTTAAAATAAATATCCACATGTCCGTAAGGTGTTCCAAGATCCTCCACTGTATACACATTTCCATTGATCAGGAGCTGAGTTCCGAATGGCACACCAGCCATGGCAACGGTTCTTCCCGCTGTAGGAACAGTTCCGCTGGCTGTCAGGTTTCCTGCTGTTCCGCAGCACTGTGCACAGTTACAGTATGCGGTGAGAGTAAAGGTTCCAAGGTAGGTTCCCTGTGAAGATGAACTACTGCCCTCGGAAGAACTGTCGGAGCTTTCACTGCTGTCCGATGACTCGGTATAAGAATCATCATAGGCACTGCTGTCATCTGCGTCCTGATTGGAATCACTTTCAGACTCGCTGTAGTCATCGTAGGATTCCTCTGTGCCATAGTTTTCCCCGTCACTTGGTGACTGGGCGGCAGCCTCAGCTTCCTGGGCTACCTGCGCCTCCTGGGCTGCTTTCTCTGCCTCTGCAGCCTGCAAAAGGCTGTAAATACTGCTGTCTGCATTACTGATCTGTGTATTTAAAGCACTGATTTCATCCTGGCTGGCACTGATCTGATAAATATAGGACTGAATGTTCTCATTTGTGCTTGCAGTAAGTGCCTGTACCTCTTGCTGTTTGGCAGATTTCTCTGCCAGAAGTTCATTAATATTCTGAGCTTCCTCTTCTGCCTGCTCTTCCTGGGTCTTGATATCTGCCTGAAGGGCTTTATATTTAGCAAGCATGTTTCTGTCATACTGGGAAATCTGGGCTATATTCTCTGCACGGTTCAGAAACTGAGCCAGATCTTCTGAGGACAAAAGCAGCTCCAGCATGGAAGCACTTCCATTCTCATACATGTATACAATACGCTTCTTCATATCCTGATACTGCTTGTCCGCTGTGGCCTTGGCTTCCTCAAGCTGGGTATTCAGGGTTTTCAGCTCTTCTTCTTTCTCCGCTGCCTGAATTCCAAGCTCAGATACACTGTTGGTAAGGTCTGTATACTGAGCATTCAGCTCTTCCAGATAGCTTTCAAGCTCCTGCTTCTTGCTCTCCAGAGATGCCATGTCGGACTGCTGCTGTGCCAGTTCTGCCTGCGCAGCTTCTTTCTGTGCCTGTACATCAGCGATCTGTTCCTCCGTAGAAGCAGCAAATACTGCCCCAGGCATAGAAACAGTCATGATTCCAGTTAACAGCATTGCAAAAATCTTTTTAAATCTCATCTATGTAAACACCTCGTTATTTTTTTCGTAGGTCAAGTATAACATATTCCGTAATTTTTTCAACACTTTTATTTAACTTTTGTAACATTTACGTAATATTTCACGATTTTCCAGAATCTAGAAAGTTAATAAATACATGGTTATAGAACAAATTCAGGCACAGTATACCGTGAAATAGTTTGGGCAAATCACAGGAATGTTTTTGCAAAAAAACACCCCGCATTTCATGAAACTCTCCATAAAATGCGGGGTTGTAAAAACCTCTTTACTTCTTATACCGCAGCTTCTTCCTCTGCTACAGCTTCCTGGTATTTCTCGAGAATGATCGTCTGGATCTTGTCACGAGTGGAAGAATTGATAGGATGCGCGATATCCCGATATTCTCCATCGGTTGCTTTGCGGCTTGGCATTGCGATGAAAAGACCTTTCTCTCCTTCGATCACCTTGATGTCATGTACTACAAATTCTTCATCAATGGTAATGGAGACTACAGCTTTCATCTTCCCCTCCTTTGCAACCTTTCTCACCCGTACGTCTGTAATGTTCATTTTTGCTGCCCCTTTCCTCTTAATCGCATTTACTGCGCTTTAAGTCTTATTATATTACAAGCTATATCTATCATTATTCTCCACAACGATCTCTACTTCTCCATCACCGCTGTAGTACGAATTTGCCCGGATGGTTCCCCGGCTTTCAACGATACAATTCTCGATATGTGTATTATCCCCCAGATATACATCATTCAAAATTACGGAATTTTTAATTACGCAATTATTTCCAACATAAACATCTTTAAACAGGACAGAATTCTCAACCACTCCGTTTACAATACATCCACTGGAAATCAGAGAATTCTTAACATCTGCGCCAGGATTGTATTTAGCCGGTGGAAGATCATCAATCTTGGTCTTAACTGCCGGCTCCTGTTTGAAGAAGTAGTTACGGATCTCCGGTTTCAGGAAATCCATGTTGGTCTTATAGTAAGATTCAACAGTGGAAATATTGCTCCAGTAGCTGTCGATCTTATATCCATAGATTCTCTTCAGATTCTTATAACGGATCAGAATATCTTTTACAAAGTCATTTCGACCTTCCTGTGCAGCCTTCTCAATCAGTTCGATCAGCTGTCTTCTTCGGATCACATAAATACCTGTAGAAATAGTATTATATGGGGAAACCATTGGCTTCTCCTCAAATTCCTCAATCCTGCAGTCCTCATTCATGCGAAGGACACCGAAACGCTCAACCTCGGAAGGATCCGGACATGTAGTGCATACAACGGTAATGTCAGCGCGTTTCGCAATGTGATATTCCAGAACCTTGTTATAGTCCATCTTGTACACGCAGTCACCGGATGCGATGACAACATATGGCTCATGACTGTTCTTCAGGAAATTGAGATTCTGATAAATAGCATCTGCAGTTCCCTGATACCAGAAACCGTTTTCTTTGGTGATAGTAGGAGTAAATACGAAAAGACCGCCCTGCTTTCTTCCGAAATCCCACCATTTGGAGGAGCTTAAATGCTCATTCAGGGAACGTGCATTGTACTGAGTCAGTACAGCTACTTTCTGAATGCGGGAGTTCGCCATATTACTCAGGGCAAAATCTATGCTTCTGTAGCTTCCGGCAATAGGCATTGCTGCAATTGCCCTTTTGTCTGATAATTCTCTCATGCGGTTATTGTTACCGCCGGCTAAAATAATTCCGATTGCTCTCATGCTTTGTCACCGTCCTTTGTTGCAATTACCTGTCCGCTTTCCAGAATGCCATCCGGATAATCTGCCGGAGTGGTCACACCGGAAATCGCCGTGTTCTTTCCAATCTTAACATTATCCGGAATCACGGAGCCTTCTCCTATGGTCGCAATGCCAAATGCATATACCGCAGGTTTCTTTATATTAGGTGCTTCCTCGCCGCAGCCAAGAACCACGTCATTTCCTATGGTTACGTCCTCTGCCACAATTGCCTTTTCCATGTCTACATTCTCACCGATGATTGTATTCCGCATGATAATAGAATCCCGGATCACACTGCCTTTTCCGATCACAACATTCGGTCCGATTACAGAATTATGTACTTCGCCATAGATTTCAGAGCCTTCACCGATGAGACATCTGTCCAGAACGGCCTCCTCTGAAATATACTGTGGCTGGATGATATCGCCCTTGGTGTAAATCTTCCAGAATTCCTCATAAAGATTAAACTCAGGAATAATATCAATCAGTTCCATATTTGCTTCCCAGTAGGAACCAAGAGTTCCAACATCTTTCCAGTAGCCATTGTATTCATAGGCAAAAAGGCGCTGTCCTTTATCCTTGCAATATGGAAGAATATGTTTACCAAAGTCACAGCTCTGCTGATCCTTCAGTGCGTAAAGCGCTTCCTTCAGAACCGGCCAGCTGAAAATATAAATTCCCATAGACGCCAGATTGCTGCTTGGATGCTCTGGTTTCTCCTCAAATTCAGTTACTCGGAAAGTCTCATCCGTTACCATGATACCAAAACGGCTGGCTTCCTCAATAGGTACAGGCATACAGGCAATGGTCACATCCGCCTTATTTGCCTTGTGGAAGTCAAGCATAACCTCATAATCCATCTTATATATATGATCTCCTGAAAGGATAAGCACATAATCGGGATTGTACTGCTCCATATACGCCATATTCTGGAAAATGGCATTGGCTGTTCCTGTGTACCACTCGCTGTTTGTGCTCTTCTCATAAGGTGGAAGTACAGTTACACCGCCTTCAGTTCTGTCCAGGTCCCACGGAACACCGATACCGATATGGGTATTCAGTCTCAGAGGCTGATACTGTGTCAGGACTCCAACTGTATCAATTCCTGAATTAATACAGTTACTTAACGGAAAATCAATGATACGGTACTTACCTCCAAAAGCTACTGCTGGTTTGGCCACTTTTTCTGTCAGTACCCCAAGTCTGCTGCCTTGGCCGCCGGCTAAGAGCATGGCAATCATTTCTTTTTTAATCATGCTATCACCTCTTGTTGTAGTTATGATTTATCATTATACCATACTTCCCATATTTAATAAACATATTTTACAATTTATTTGTTGATATTTTACTTTTTTTATCGTTATTGTACATGTTTTTTCGACACAACCGAATCTCTGATTGTTTTTTTTATTCATTTTGTACAGTAGTATTACTGTGTTTTGCGAAGCATACTGCTGTGAAAATCGTGAACAGCGACACTGTAGGAAAGGGAAATTATTGTATTGGTTACCGACTATCCAAAGAAATACTTTGCAATTTTTACAGTTCGGGGTATAATAAATGAAAGTAATTGTAAAAATTCATAACGATTCAGGAGGCTTTTCCTTCAATGAATATTGAATCGCTTCAAAAATGATTAGCATAAGGAGATTAACATGTATCAGATAGACTTCCATAAACCGCTTCATATCCATTTTATCGGTATTGGCGGAATCAGCATGAGCGGACTTGCTGAGATCCTTCTCGGCGAGGATTTCAAGGTTTCCGGCTCTGATTCCAAAGAAAGCCCGCTTACGGATTCCCTTACCAGGAAAGGTGCACGCATCTTTTACGGACAGCGCGCTTCCAATATTACAGACGATGTAGAACTTGTAGTTTACACTGCAGCCATTCATCCGGATAACCCGGAATATGCCAGTGCAGTGGAAAAAGGCATTCCAATGCTGACCAGAGCCCAGCTTCTTGGTCAGATCATGCGCAACTACGATACCCCAATCGCAGTTTCCGGAACCCATGGCAAGACCACCACTACTTCCATGATCTCCCAGATTCTTCTGGAAGCAGATGCGGATCCGACCATCAGTGTTGGCGGCATTCTTCCTTCTATCGGGGGAAATATCCGAGTAGGTCAGTCCGAAACATTTGTCACAGAAGCCTGTGAGTATACCAACAGCTTTTTAAGCTTTTTCCCGAAGATCAGTGTGATCCTGAACATTGATGCTGACCATCTGGACTTTTTTAAGGATATTGACGACATCCGTCATTCCTTCCGCAAATTTGCCCAGCTGCTTCCCGCAGACGGAGCCCTGATCATCAATGCTGATACGCCGCATTATCAGGATATTATCAAAGACCTTTCATGCAAAATTATTACATATGGTCTGGAGCATGAAGCTCAGTATCAGGCCACAGATATCACTTATGACAAATATGGACATGCATCCTTTACCGTTCTGAAGGATGGCAGAAAGGCCGGCAGTTTCTATCTGAAAGTTCCTGGCAGCCACAATGTTTCCAATGCCCTGGCAGCAATTGCTCTGGCTCGGCTTCTTCAGATTCCGGATGATGTCATTGTCAAAGGACTTGGCAGTTTCACAGGAACAGATCGCCGTTTCCAGTATAAAGGCGAAGTAGCAGGCGTTACCATTGTTGATGATTATGCGCATCATCCAACAGAAATCCAGGCTACTTTAAACGCTGCACACAATTATCCACACAAGAAGCTGTGGTGCGTATTCCAGCCTCATACTTACACACGTACCAAGGCTCTTCTTCCGGAATTTGCACAGGCTCTTAAGCTTGCCGATCATGTGGTTCTGGCAGACATTTATGCAGCAAGAGAAACAGATAATCTTGGAATCTCTTCCAAGGATCTGCAGGCACGGATCCAGGAGCTTGGTACTCCATGCGAATATTTCCCAACCTTTGATGAGATTGAGAATTTCCTGCTGAATAATTGTGAAGCCGGAGATCTGTTGATCACAATGGGTGCCGGAGATGTTGTTAAAATCGGAGAACAGTTACTTGGAAAATAATTGATTGCAATTTCAGCGGTTGTCATGTCCTTTTAAGACCTGGCATCCGCTGTTTTTGTTTTACCATTTTTATTGTCTCTGATCTGTTTTTCCTGGCAAAACGTGCATACCTTCTCATATCCACGATCACAGACTGTTTTTGCCAAAAATAATTATCCACATTGAAAAAAGCTTGGAAATTCAAGCAATTTAATAGTTATCCACATTATCCACAGGCTTATGCACATTTTTGCACTGGCCTGCATGTGGATTCTTATGTGTATAAAGTGCTTAACATAATACTACGACATAACTCGACAAAAATCACAGTTTTTCTTTAATTTTCCGCATTTTTCGGGTTTCCCATAAACATTATGTGCAACTTGGTTTCCACATTATCCACATTATCCACATTGCAATCCACACACATTTTGTAAAAACTCCGGCAAAAAATCTCCTATTCTCATTTAAAAAGGGGTGTGCTATAATGCAAACACAATGAACAGTGATGATTCATATTCCCAGATAAGGAGTGTTTCCATGATCAGGTTACATAGTACAGGGCTTAATGATGCCACCATTTTATCCAATATTTTTATCGACCATTTTATGCCAAAGGCAAATGGAGAATTTGTAAAGGTCTATATTTATCTGCTCCGTATGCTTGGCCGCCCGGAGGAAGCTTTCGGGCTTTCCCAGATGGCAGACTCCCTGTTCTGTACAGAAGGAGATATCCTCCGCGCGCTGAAATACTGGGAGTCTGAGAAACTGGTTATCCTCTTATACGAGGAAGCTGAATTGACAGGAATTACCTTACAGGCACCGTGGAATGAAGCAAATATGCTGGCTACGGTGACTCCCGCAGGTATCTGTAACGCCGGTTCGCTCAGAGATGTGCCTGATACTTATCACATATCTGCCCCTGAATCCCCAGCCAGCAGTCCCAATGCTCCTACTGATAAACCATTGCAGACTGACCAGATTTCCTACCGTGGCGCGGATCTGCCTGTCCCACCTTCCTCCAAACCACTTTCCGAAACGAAAGCACTTACCCCGGATCGGGTGAAGGAGCTAAAACAGAATGAAGATATTATCCAGCTTCTTTACATTGCTGAGCAATACCTCGGCAAAACACTCACCCCCACAGAGACACGCAAGATCCTGTTTTTCTACGATGAGCTGCACATGTCTGTAGATTTGATCGATTATCTGATCGAATACTGTGTTGGCCGTGACCACCGCAGCATCCGTTATATCGAGACAGTTGCCATGGCATGGAAGGAGGAAGGCATTACCACAGTTGAAATGGCAAAGGATTCCACCTCCCGCTACAGCAAAGAATATTTTTCAGTTCTGAAAGCGATGGGAATTACCAACCGCAATCCTTCAGACGCGGAAATTTCGCTGATCAATACCTGGACCAGGGACTATGGTTTTGCCATGGAATTGATTCAGGAAGCCTGCTCACGGACAGTTCTGCAGACTGGACAACCAAGTTTTCCATATGCAGACAAAATTCTGCAGCGCTGGAAGGATAAGAATATCCGCACTTTAGGGGATGTCCGTCTTCAGGATGCCCAGCACCAGAAGCGCAAACTGGAAAAAGCAGTGTCGAAAGCAGACAAGCCGAAATCTGCAGCCCCAAACCGCTTTAACAATTTCCATCAGCGTGACTACGATTTTGCTGAATATGAGAAGAAACTGCTTAATAAACCAAATTAAATCCTGGAAACAGATTTTTCTTTAAAACACATACGAACGTCTTATAACCTGGAAGGAGAATTTACATGCCCTTACAGAATTACCAATACGATACTATAATGCGGGAATACAACCGTCGCCAGGCCAGGAACCGCCGCATACAGGAAGAGCATCTTGCTGAAGCCTATGAGAAAATTCCCCGTCTGCGTGAAATCGACGAGGAAGTAGCTACTTTAAGTGCCAGGAAGGCCCGGGCCCTGATCAGCCGCCAGGAAGTCGGCATTGAAGATCTTCGCAATGATATTGCCCTGCTTTCCCAGGAACGCACTGCATTACTGCTTTCTTCCGGCTATCCTGCTGATTATTTGGAGATGAGCTACACCTGCCCTCTTTGCCAGGATACTGGCTATATCGGCAGCCAGAAATGCTCCTGTTTCAAGAAGGCAGAGATCGAACTTCTGTATACACAGTCAAATTTAAAAGAAATTCTTGAAAAAGAGAACTTTGACCACTTTTCTTTTGACTTTTATTCTGATACAATAACAAATGATTCAACGGGACTCACCGAACGTGAGACTGCACGTCGCGCGTATAAGATGGCGAAGGAATTTGTCGCTGACTTTGATAATTCTTTCCAGAACCTGTTTTTCTACGGCGACACAGGTGTGGGCAAGACCTTTCTTTCCCACTGCATCGCTCACGATCTTCTGGACAGTGCACACTGTGTACTTTATTTTTCTTCATTCGAGCTTTTTGATTTTCTTGCAGGCTCTGCTTTTTCCAGAGGCAGCGACGCTCCCGATGATGAACCGATTTTTGACTGTGACCTGCTGATTATTGATGACCTGGGTACAGAGCTTACCAACAGCTTTGTATCTTCACAGCTTTTCCTGTGCATCAATGAGCGGATCATGCGCAAGAAATCTACGATTATTTCCACAAACCTGAAGCTGGAAGATTTCTCAGCAACTTATTCTGAGAGAACCTTTTCCCGCATCGCCAGCAACTATCAGATGACCAAGCTTGTGGGAAAAGATATCCGCATTCAGAAAATTTTTTTAGGAGGAAAGTAAAGAATGGCACAAGAAGAATTGACTACACTTCCCGTTGGAAGACTGGGATTAGTTCCTTTGGAAAGCTGCAGGAGCCTTGGACAGAAAGTCGACGAATGGCTCGTTAAGTGGCGTAAGGAGCGTGAGCATTCAGAATCAGATTCTTTCGCCTTTGAAGGATACAAAAGAGATTCCTATACAATCAAAGTTCAGAACCCTCGTTTCGGTTCCGGAGAAGGTAAATGTGTGATCACCGAGTCCGTGCGAGGAGATGATGTTTATATTCTTGTAGATGTATGTAACTACAACATCTCATATCCAATTGGCAAATACACCAACCTGATGTCCCCAGATGATCATTATCAGGATCTGAAGCGTGTAATTGCAGCTATTGGAGGAAAGGCCCGCCGCGTGAATGTAATCATGCCATACCTTTATGAGGGTCGTCAGAGCAAGCGTATTGGAAGAGAGTCTCTTGACTGTGCTACTTCCCTTCATGAACTGATAAATATGGGAGTTGAAAATATTATCACTTTCGACGCACATGACCCACAGATTCAGAATGCCACCCCACTTCATGGATTTGAGACTGTTCAGCCTTCTTATCAGTTTATCAAGGCTCTTCTGAACCATGAACAGGGACTTCATATTGACAATGAGCATTTTATGATCATCAGCCCGGATGAGGGCAGCATGAGCCGTGCGATCTATCTTGCAAACATCCTGGGTGTTGATATGGGCATGTATTACAAACGCCTTGACTACTCCAAGAATATAGGAGGAAGACATCCGATTGCAGCCTATGAGTTCCTTGGTCCAAATGTAGCAGGCAAGGATATGATCCTGATTGATGACATGATCTCTTCTGGTGACACTATCCTGAAGATTGCTTCTCTTCTTAAGGACAGGGGTGCCGGCAGAATTTACCTTTGCTCCACGTTCGGTCTGTTTACAGACAACCTTAAGAAATTCGATGAAGCACATGCTGCTGGTGTATTTGACAAGCTTCTCACTACCAATATGGTATATCAGTCTGAGGAACTTCTTGCAAAACCATATTACATTTCCTGTGATATGAGCAAATACATTGCACTGATCATTGATACACTGAATCATGATATGTCTGTAAGCCATCTGCTGAATCCAGTTGACAGGATTAAACGCTGTGTAAACAAATATATGGCACAGTATGAGAAATAAATAAAATAATTTGAGGCTGACCCTTCCAGGTGTCAGCCTCTTGTTTTGTTATCATTTATTTGTAACTGTTCAGTACTTTCACAGTTACATGCTTCGCGATCACTTAACATTCACTGTAACAGTTTTCTAAAAAATGTCAGCCATATCCTTATTATTGGTAAAAAGCAGCACCTGTCTGGGCTGTTTTTTCAGCCACCTGAAAACTGCCATAAGCTTATCCTGATTCTTCCCATGGAAAATATCATCCAAAATAACTGGAAAAACAGTTTCATTCGTGAACAACTCAGCAGCAGCCATCTGAATAGAAAAATACAGCATTTCAAGGTTTTCCTTTTCCAGATTTTCTGCCAAAACAGTTCCCTCTTCCAGACACAGTTCCAAACTCTGTCCCTCATCTCCATAGAACTCTATATATTTTCCATCTGTAAGTTCCCTGAAAATTTGGGATGCTCGTATCCGAATCTTTCTGCCTTTCTCAAGATAAATACTGCGTGACAGCTCTTTAATGGTATCCATAGCCAGGTTCAAGGACTGTGTTTCCAGATCTTCAGAAGTAGGAAGTGACATTTCCAGCTCAAATTCCTGATATTCGCTCTGCAAATTCGTAAAAGCAGTCAGTTTCTCACCGTAAATTCCATCAATATCTTCTTTACTGGATTTCAGCTTTTCCTGCTGTGACTGCAAATACACTTTTTTCTTCTTTAGCTTTACAAACTCCATATGCAGCTTTCTTCGTGCAGTAAGTGTATAAACCATTGCCACAACAGCAGCAATGATGCATACATCCATTCCTATTTTAGACATCTCATCAGTTAACTGAAATCTTCCAACAATACCAATAATTCCCACAATAACGGCCAGAATACCTGCTATCACCATTCCCAGATTCTTTTTCTCTATAGTCTGCAGCTGTTCTTCAATCACAGTGGCTTCTTCTTTCCCTGCTGCCGAATAGATTTTTGCCTGCGCCTGAACCACCTGCCCCTTCTGGTCCCGAAGTCCATCCAGGTCATTCTGCAGACTTTCCAGTTTCTCGCTCAGTTTTTCCTGTTCTCTCTGAACTGCTTTCCTGCCACGTTCTTTCTGGGTGAGATATCCCTTGCGCCACATCTTCAGCATCTGCTCCGTTCTTCCAAGATCCACCAGACCATCTCCGCTTTTGCTGAGAACAGCCAGTTTATTCTGTAGTTCCTTTGCCATTTCCCTGGAAGAACTACCGCTAAGTGATTCTACCATAACAGTATTGTCGAACAGGTTCTCACTAAATCCCCCAAGGATCCTCTCGAGGGCTCCATTTTCCCCATTTAAAATTTCTCTGGTATCTTCACAGAACAGCTCACAATTATGGATTCCTGCCCCTGTTTCCCGCGTCAGGCGGTAATCTTTTCCATTGTGCTGAAACCATATAGTTCCACCATATTTTTCCCGGGAAGCTTCAGTTCCTGCTTTTTCATAAATTCCATTCTTTTCCTGCATTTCCTCAGGCACTCCAAAGAACATGCTCTTCACAAAGATAAACACAATGTTCATTTCTGTTTCTTTTAGTCCATAGAGCACATTTACTCCAGAGGTCAGTTCTATGTCTTTTTCCCGAAGCCCACCAAAATTATTTATTAATATGCGTTTAAAAATCATATAACCTTATTCCCTCGCACATACATCTCAATTTTACACTGCAATACATATTTTCTGTTACTATCTGCTTTGTGTCAGCTGGAATGTCTTGTCTCCAACAGTGCCTGCAAACCATAGTACAGGGCCTTATCTTCCACTGTATTTCTGTTTTTTTCCATAAAAAAGCAGATATAATCCCCTATCAAAGTTCCGGCATATTTTTTTTGCAGTTCTTCCAGATCATAAGCAGGTCTGGTCTCATCCAGTACTTCTGTAATATTTCCAAAGGATTTCAGTTTTTCCGGAATCAGAAAAAGCTCTGGTTTTCTTTTCCCTTGAAGAATTACACGATATATATTCAGTCCGCCTTTTTTAAATATCTCATCCTTCAAAGCTTCTTCAATAGATAGCTGGGTGCTTTCTTCATTTACATTGAGAAGAAGCTGACTATAGGTTCGAATAGAAAACGGCACAAATCTGGTTTTCACTTTTCCATTTTCAATCCTTCCCTCAATGTAGCCATGTGCTCCCAGATCATTGCTTTCAATTGGCTCAAGAGCTCCGCTGTAAGCAGCCACATCTCTTATTACGCTCTGTGGAGTATGGAAATGCCCCAATGCAATATAATCAAAACCAGCTCCTGCAAGTGCAGCTATATTTAACGGGCAATGGCTTTCATCACCGCCATGAGCCATAAGAATATGCACTCCATCATTTTTCACAGGGCGTACGCCATCATACAAGGGCTGTCTGATCTGTGAATGTTCATAGCTCATTCCATAAACATATACCTCGAATTGCGTATCTTTCACACAGGTTACCTTCTCTTCTGGAAAAAAAGTCACATTCGGTGCCCAGGTGAAAGTTCTGTAAAAAGAATTTTCTTTCAGATAATCCCTTTCTCCTGCCATTAAATATACCCTTGTTTCCGGTATTCCGGAAAATAACTCGTTTACTTCTTTCAATTCATATGGAAGTGGCTGACGATGGAACAAATCTCCGGCTATAAATAACAAATCCACCGGATTTTCGCGGATACCCGCAATAACCCGGCGGAATGTTTCCCAGATTTCATTCTCCCGCTTGTCACTCCATGGGCAGCCTCTGTCGGGCACTGCACCAAGATGTACATCTGCAAGATGAATAAATCTCATTCTTTTACCTCGTTTTATAAATCGCAGTTGTTAACTGTTCTCGGGAATGGAATTACGTCACGGATATTACCCATTCCTGTGAGATACATTACACAGCGCTCAAATCCAAGACCAAATCCTGAATGACGTGTAGAACCATATTTACGCAAATCAAGATAGAAGTCATAGTCTTCTTCCTTCAGCCCAAGCTCTTCCATACGAGCTTTCAACTTACCATAGTCATCCTCTCTCTGGCTTCCACCGATAATCTCACCAATTCCAGGAACCAGGCAGTCCATAGCTGCAACAGTCTTGCCATCCTCGTTTGCTTTCATATAGAATGCTTTAATTTCCTTTGGATAGTCTGTAACAAAAATAGGTTTCTTAAAAATCTGTTCTGTCAGATAACGCTCATGTTCTGTCTGCAGATCACATCCCCAGGATACTTTATAATCAAACTTGTCATTATTCTTCTCGAGAAGCTCAATTGCTTCTGTATAAGTAACACGACCGAACTCAGAGCTTGCCACATGGTTCAATCTGTCAAGAAGTCCTTTGTCCACAAAAGAATTGAAGAAGTTCATTTCCTCCGGAGCATTCTCAAGAACATATCCAATCACATATTTCAGCATCGCTTCTGCAAGATTCATGTTGTCTTCAAGATCAGCAAATGCACACTCAGGCTCGATCATCCAGAACTCAGCTGCATGACGTGTGGTGTTGGAGTTCTCGGCACGGAAAGTTGGTCCAAATGTATATACATTACGGAATGCCTGTGCAAATGTCTCACAGTTCAACTGACCGCTTACAGTCAGGTTTGTCTCTTTCCCAAAGAAATCCTGAGAGTAATCAATATTTCCCTTATCATCTGTAGGAATATTATTCAGATCCATGGTTGTAACCTGGAACATCTCACCTGCACCCTCGCAGTCACTTCCTGTGATCAGCGGAGTGTGTACATAAACAAAACCTCTCTCCTGAAAGAATTTGTGTATTGCATATGCACAGAGGGAACGTACACGGAAAACAGCCTGGAAGGTATTTGTTCTGGAACGAAGATGTGTGATCGTTCTTAAATACTCAAGACTGTGGCGTTTCTTCTGAAGCGGATAATCTGGTGCAGATGTTCCCTCTACAGAAATCTCTGCAGCCTGGATCTCAAATGGCTGTTTCGCCTGTGGAGTCGCTACCAGAGTTCCCTTTACAATAATCGCTGCGCCTACATTCAGTTTGGAAATCTCAGCAAAATTGTCCATTGTATCATGGTAAACGATCTGAAGGGTCTCAAAATATGTTCCATCATGGAGAACAACAAATCCAAAGGTCTTGGAATCACGAACGCTTCGTACCCAGCCGCCTACGGTGATTTCCTGATCCAGGTATTTATCCCGTTCTCTGTAAATCTCTTTTACTGTTGTAAGTTTCATAATTAGTTCCTCTTTCTCCTCATTTTTCCAAACACTCATTTCTCTATAGTATAGACTATTCCTCTTATTCGCGCAAGGATATTTTTCCAGGGAATAAAAGAAGATCCTGTCTGTTAAGCTTCGACACTTTTGGACAAAGATCTTCTCTTCTGTAAGTATTTTCCTATTGCAAAGTTGCCTCATTCTCAGTATTTCTCTGAACGTTTAATGCAATATAAGATAATCCAGACAATACTTAAAAATTCGTTTGTAAGTCTTGGTGGTGTAATGAAGTCCATCATCGTCTGGCAGGTCAACTCCAGTTCCACTAATATTGGTACCATATCCATTCTCCATCAGATAAGAATACGTATCAATATATTCGAAAGTGCTGCCAAGAGCACTACCCACAACAGAATTGAATTTGCGGATTACTTCTTCTTTTCGGATTGCATTCTTACCAAGATATTCGATTGTCTTACTGTTTACCGGATTCACCGACATAAAGAACAGCTTGCAGTTCTTTTTCTGTAAGCTCTCAGCAATCTCCTGATAATAAGAAATATAATCATACATATTTCCAGGATCGTTTACTCCCAGATTAAAAATAACCGCAGTCGGTTTCAGAACGGAATAATTCTCTTCTGCAATAGAAAGAACCGTATTCATTCCCTGAGACTTCAGCCATTCAAGGCCCTTTCCCTCTTCGTATACAAAATCAATATCACGCAGCAGATTCGACTCATAATACCCTGAATTTAAATTTTGCAGCGTTCTCTGCATACGATTGGTACGGGAGTCTCCTACAAAAATAATGTGATTGTACCCCCGGCTGCTGCCATTTCCAATCTTCCAGCTGCTTGCGGATTGCAGAAGCTCTGAAAGAGTCAGGTCTTCCTCAGCGGAACGGTTAAACACAACTGCATACAGCTTTATGTTGCTGTTTACTGTAATAGTATCACCAGCTTCATAACGCGGTGCTGTGCTTTTTCCTAACTGGATATCCCATCCCATAAAGGTGTATCCGGATGCATTTCTTACAGACGGCAATGTATAAGAACTTCCAGATGCTACATTCTCTGTCTTGTAAACGGTTCCATCATTCTTGCACAAAGCCACCGTAAATGTTGTATCAGACTCGTAAACAGCATATAATTTTATATTTTTTTTGATTCGAATCTTCTGTCCCTCTGTATACGCCGCTTGGGAAGCATTCTTTTTAGTACTCCATCCAACTGCCTTATAGCCGCTTTTTTGTGGAAGCTCTGGCAAGGTAAGATATCCGTTTTTTGTAACAGCTTTGTTTAGTTTCTTAAATACTGTACTGGTGCTTCCGGTATTATCATAGAAATAAACTTTATATATACCAACTTTTTTACGCACCGCGTACAGATTTATATTCTTTTTCAGACGTATTTTTTTCCCCGCGGCATATACCGCTTTGGTATCGTTTTTCTGAGTGGACCAGCCAAGATTTTTGTATCCGGTAATTGCAGGAACTGCCGGAAGCTTAATTTTTTTCCCGGCACTTACCTTTATACGCAGCTTGGAATAAGATGTTTTTCCACTTTGATTCCAGAATCTGACAACTACGTTCTTAGTGGCCGCCTGTACAGACTGAACACCACTAATCCCAATTTTTCCATCATTTCTAAATGAAACTCCGAACAAAATCAACATTGTGGCCAACAGAACCCGGAAAATCCTATTTTTTCTTTTTGTTTTATTTTTCATAGGCACTCCTCTGCTTTTTAATGTCTCTCCTGCTTTCATCATCTGCACAGAAAATAAATAGTTCTTATTTCATCTTCTGTGCTGTCTTCAGTATAATCAAACGGACACATTCTTTCAACCCCAAAAGATTGTCTTTATGATTTGGTTACAAATTTTCAATAAAACGCATAAATGCAGCTCTGCCCTCTCCTGTACATTTGTAAACACCAGCATCTTCCAGCACGTGAACAAACACATTTCCAACTTCTTTATGAAGAACCTCTTCAATATTGTCTTTATCAAGATGATCGTACTTCGGAAGGAATTCTTTTACCCACTGCGCATGTTTTTCAATCTTCTCATTAGAAGCAACATCCTTGCCATCCAGAATATATTCTTCCAAAAGCTCCAGTTCTTCTTTTAGTCGCGCAGGGAGAACTGCCAAGCCCATAACCTCGATCAGACCGATATTCTCCTTCTTAATATGATGGTACTGTGCATGCGGATGATATACGCCAAGAGGATTTTCTTCTGTGGTAATATTGTTTCGCAGAGTCAGATCCAACTCATACATATCACCTTTTTTACGTGCGATCGGAGTGATCGTATTATGAGGTTCACCATCCGTTTCTGCAAAAATGAATGCAGCCTCATCTGTATAGCCTCTCCAAACCTCCAGCACATGAGTTGCCAGATCAATCAGGCGCTTCTCATCTTTATGACGGATACGAAGTACAGACAGCGGCCATTTTACAATACCAGCCTCCACATCCTCATAGCCCGGAATAGTTACATATTTCTCAATTTCAGCCTTTGCCATAGCAAACGTATAATGGCCGCCCTGGAAATGATCGTGACTGAGAATAGAACCTCCCACAATCGGTAAGTCTGCATTTGACCCCAGAAAATAATGTGGAAACAGCTTCACGAAATCAAACAGCTTGATAAATGTGTTTCTCTCGATTTTCATAGGTGTGTGCTGGAAATTAAATACAATACAATGCTCATTATAATAAACATAAGGAGAGTACTGCATTCCCCACGGACTGTCATTGATTGTGATCGGAATGATTCTGTGATTCTCTCTTGCAGGATGATTTGCGCGGCCTGCATATCCCTCATTTTCCGGACAAAGCAGACATTTGGGATAGCTGCTTGATTTGATAAGCTTTGCCGCAGCAATAGCTTTCGGATCTTTCTCTGGCTTAGAAAGGTTGATTGTAATATCAATTGCTCCATAAGGAGAATCCACAGTCCATTTCTGGTCTTTCTTTACACGATAACGACGAATATAATCACTGTCCTGGCTTAATTTATAGAAATAATCTGTTGCTTCTTCCGGAGATTTCTCATATTTTTCCCAGAAAGACTTCTGTACCTGAGCCGGGCGGGGCATAAGACAGTTCATTAATCTTGTATCAAACAGATCTCTGTAAACCACACTGTCCTGAATCAGACCACGTTCTACAGCTTCGTCTAACAGTTCTTTCAGAACTTCTTCCAGATTAATATCAGAATATTCCTCTGCCGGTTCTGTGTATTCATCTTCTTTAAAAACATCAAGAAGAAGATTTGTTGTATAGTTTTTCTCACAGGCAGGAGTCAGCCCTGTCTCAATTCCATACTGTACCAGTTTTTTAATACTTTCGCTTAGCATTTTTCTGTCCTTTCCTGTTGCTTTATTTTTAACAGTCTGTCCTCCACCACAGACAGACTGTTAACCACCACTTTGCTGCATCTTTCACATCCAGCATTTTTTGCATACATGTTCAATATCGGACTGTACCGGCTTTCCCAACAGCCACTTTAAAGCTTCAGTTTCTCAACATAACTTATAAAAATATTGCCGGCCTTTTCAAACAGCTCCGTACTGTCATTCATACCGTAAGGATAAGTTTCCCCTTTCTGCGGATCGTACAGATATGTGTTATATTCATCATATCCAATGATCACAACACTGGTATTATCCCCGGTCTTGGCAATTACCGGACGCTGGGCGCTGACCTCATATAAGACACTGTCTAATGTACAACCAGACAAATCAATGATAGTACCCTCATCCCCAAGAGCCTCCTGCAGTGCTGTAACATCCAGGGATGCACTCTTCATTGCTTCCGGCACATCCTCCAGATTAAGAGTCAGCTTTGTCTTCTTATTTCCACGCTCCCATACATACTGCTGAGCACGATTCAGCACAACACCAGTCTGATCATCTGCTCTTTGAAGCGCAAGTGCAGGATCTGTGAATGTACTGTCCAATCCTCCTTTTGCATAAACATAGTAAATATCTTCCTCAGGAATCTGCGTATCCAGAATAATACGGTCATCACCTATATTTTTCATTTTTGCATAAACGACTAACGGTTCCTGAATTTCAGGCGTTTCAGTGAGAGCCAGTCGTATCTGAGTTCCGGTTCTGGAATTTGTCACAAGTTCCACGGATACAGTATTGGTCGAGGCTTTGGAATTATTCAGAATATTATCCTTGCTTACTGCTTTGTATCCTTTTTTTGTCTTCTTGGACAACTGAAATTCCATCATAGTGTTTCCCATGGTAATATCAGTTACATACAATCCATCCTGATGATATTCTTTTTTCAAAGTTCCATCAAATCCTTCAATACGGACCGTATGAATCCCCGTAGTCTCATGACCATTATCGTCTGCGATCACATCTCCATCAACTACGATTCCATAAACAAGATCTTCATTCATAAATCCATTCAGCACTAAAGACTGTCCTGAAGATGGTGCAAGACTCCTGGTTTCTAATGTTTCAAAATCTATTTCTTTTATATTTCCGGCGCTTTCACCTTCCTGAATGATCCATGCAGCATGTGCACCTGTATCCGAAACAGCAAAGTCATCTATTTTAATTCCTTCCTCAAGAACCTCACTGGTACCATCTGAAATGTTTATCTTATAAAGCTTATTTGCAAATAAAAGATAAAGAGCATTTTCTGTACTGACATAGGATAATGTTCCAAGATCCTCTTTCAAGAATTCGTAGGATTCTGTAGACGGAATAAATACTTTTTCTTCCACCACATTCTGATCATTGCTGTAATGATATACACAAACACCACAGTATCCTTCCCGAACGCCTCTGTTCATATATCCATAAAGAACAAAGTCCACATCTCCGTTATCTTCCACACGGATGATCTTTATATTATGCTGGTATCTGGAATCCCTGAAATCTCCATCCGTTTCTTTGCGAAAACTGAAAATTCTGGAAAATTTTCCATCATCAGGAGAATAAGACCATAAATCCCCTTCCTGAACGAAAGCAAGAACTCCTGCGTTTTCATTCATCATATATTCCACATTTTTGTCTCTGACTCCAAGTAAAAGCCCCTTGTCGGAAATGCTGATGGAGCTTTCCTCAAATACCTGTGATGCACTTCGTTTAAAATCCAGAAGCATGATTCTGGTTTCAGTATAACGCATCCGGTAAAATTCTGTCACATCATAGATTTCCTGGTTTCCATTTTCATCCAGTGCCGCAATCTGATATTCAACAGAAAGACTGGCTGTGGTTTCATTAATATCCTTCACTACAGGAATTCCCTTTCTGTAAATCTGAGGGTTCAGATTGCCCCAGCTGATCTGGGCAAATGTAGAATTGATATTAATGTCTGTATAGTTGGTAGACGTACTGGATGTGTCTGATTCCAGGTAAGCAGTCAGATCCTCGGCGGACGCTTTATCCAGACATTTTTCATAAAAGCTCGCAACAAACTTCACGTACTGAGCAGCATTCACATTGGATCTGGAAACTACTCTTGTATAGTAATAAGCTGTTCCCTTATTTGTCTCAAGAGATAATTGCAAAGAATACTCCTGATTCATCAAAAGATCACTGCTCAGCTTAATTGTTGTTGTCAGATAGCTGTCCTGTTTATCCAGACTTTTAATCTTACGGTTTTCCAGTACCTTACTGCCATCTGAAGTACGTATCTCATAGGAAAGGCTTTTCACCTTTGTATCATAGGCATTTATGACAAAGGACAGTTCCTTGGATGTATCAATAGGCGTCACACTGTCCCTGGTAAAATCAGACTGCATAGGCTGTGCATAACCATACATCCTGTTTGCATAATTTCCATCAAAATCAACCATTACCTCCGGAAAAACCGGATCATTCATATCAGAGCGGTCATCCGTAGTCTCACTATTCAGCAGGAACGAACTTCCTGCCACGCCGAGAACAAAAACAAACAGGAGAATCACTGCTCTGCGTAAAAATTTAATCATTCTTTCTCCTCTTAACTCTCTGATTGTACCTCCCCTTCACGGTACAGAAGTCTTTCCAGTGTAGGATTTATATGCAGTTCCTTCATAAGCTGCACTGTACTCTTCATATCTTTTGGTTTGCCTGTCTTTACAGCACGGATCAGCAAATTCTTGGGTGTATGCTCCATATCAATAAATTCCAGAATCTGAGTTTCGTATCCCATACTTTCCAGCAGATTGGCTCGAATTCCATCTGTCATCAAAGCAGCCATTCTCTCCTTAAGAATGCCATATTTCAGTACAGGCTCCAACACTTCATTTTTTATCTGTCTATTTACCTCATGCTGACAGCAGGGTACAGACAAAATAACTTTCGCTCCCCATTCCACAGCCTTCGCAAGAGCATAATCTGTAGCTGTGTCACAGGCATGCAAGGTTACTACCATATCAACAGAAGAAACACCTTCATAATCAGCAATATCTCCCTGATAAAAATGCAGTTTTTCATATCCATACTTTACTGCAAGATGATTACATTTTTCTATTACATCTGTTTTCAGATCCAGACCAATAATATTTACATCATAACCTTTCAGTTCTCTCAGATAGTAATACATGGCAAATGTAAGATAGGACTTTCCGCATCCAAAATCAAGAATAGTCACTTCCCGCTGTTGATCCAGTCTTGGAAGAATGTCCTGAATAAATTCCAGAAATCGATTGATCTGTCGGAACTTATCGTATTTTGGGGTGATAATCCTGCCTTCCTTATTCATAACACCAAGATCAACAAGAAAGGGGACTGGAATATTTTCCTTAAGTATGTACTGCTTTACACGATTGTGGGCCAATATCTGCGTGCCCTTGCTGAAGGTCTTTTCCTTTCCGAAAGCCAGACCTTTTCCATTTTCGGGATGACGTCTGGTCTTTATGGTCATCTTTCCTTTTTTGCTTACCAGAATAGTTCCATCCAGCGCCATCCCACTTGCCTGAAGCTGAGAAAAATCATGCTGCAGTCCCGCTTTTAAATATAAGATCAGTTCCTCTCGGGAATAATTTTTATGGAGCACTTTCGTTCCTACAGTTTCAGAAGCCTGATAAACCACCTTCCCCCGGATTTCTACAGGGCGTATTTTTACTTTGGATGGTCCGTCCCCTCTGCTACCGCTTAGGATAGCCTGACACAGCTGTTCATTTATCTGTTCCTCTAAATATTCATCTATTGTTTTCATTTTTATTATAATTATTTTCTTTTATATTCTGTAATCGTTACTGTTCACTCCGCTCACAGCAACCTCTAATTGTCATTTTGATGCGTCTTATCTGTAAAAATCTCCCCTGCATCTTCTTCGTCGGCATCTTCTTCGTGATATTTCATGAAAAAGAAGCACTTCTACCAGATCACCAAGAAGTCCATCAGACATTGCTTCTATACCAGCCTCTGATCTTACTTCATCCATGATTTTCCTACCAAGGTGATACAACATAAACCGGTCAGGATATTCATCATAAAGCCGGCTGCCTTCATAATCCTGAAGATCACATTCTTCTTCCACCTTTTCCTGTATCTTTCTGGCAGTGTCCGGATAGTAGGATTTCATCAGAAAAAATTCCTCTTCCTGTTCCTTCTCTCCCCGGTAGAACAAGGGATTTGCATAGCTTGTGTAAAATGGATAAAAATCTTTATATATCATATCAGCAATTTCGATTCCTTTTCCATTTCACTCTCATTATATGCAAGCTTCCGTTTTTCGGTCAATTGCACCATTTTTCAAATACGCGCCAGCATATTTAAAGTAAGCCTCACACTATGGTCAACAGCTGCTTTCTCAAATTCGCTGTAATCCATCTGCGCACTTCCATCAGCCTTATCAGAAATAGCACGGACAACCAGAAACGGAATTTCATTTAAGTATGCTGCCTGTCCAATGGCTGCACCTTCCATTTCAGTCGCATATGCTGAAAACTCTGATACAATTCGATTCTTAACATCCTGATCGCAGACAAACTGGTCTCCAGAAGCAATTCTTCCTTTAAATACCTGAATATCCGGATTTACTTCCTTACATACTTCTGCAGCAAGTCTGCGGAGATTATCATCTGCATTAAAGAAAAATACAGGCATTTGCGGAATCTGTCCCTTGCGGTATCCAAATCCGGTAGCATCCATATCATGCTGTACAACATCTGTGGAAAGAACAATATCACCAATATTAATATTTTTATTTAAGCTTCCTGCAATTCCTGTATTAATGATCGCATCTACTGAAAATACATCTGCCAGAATCTGAGCACAGATACCAGCATTTACCTTGCCAATTCCGGAACGCACTACAACAACCTTTTTTCCAGCAAGTATTCCCTCATAAAAATCCATGGAAGCTTTTTTTATAATTCGTACATCTTCCATTTTTTCTTTTAAAATCGCAACTTCAACTTCCATTGCGCCAATAATACCAATTGTTTTCATTTAGCATTCTCCTCTGTTTTTGAAAGTTAACTGCTTCTTCATCTGACATTATACCAAAACTTCTTGCTATATCCAACTTAAATTTGGCATGGAAACTTATAATATCTTCTGCTATAATGAGAGAAGGTGCAAAGCTATTGCTGTTCATAACCTGACCAGCGTTCCTGAGCTCCTGATTTTACATAACGATTGGAGGAAAAAACAATGGAATATAAAACAAAAGGTGTTTGTTCTATGGCAATTCAATATGATATTGATGATGAACAGAAAGTTCACAATGTGAAATTTATTGGTGGATGTTCTGGAAATACACAGGGAGTTGCCAAACTTGTAGAAGGTATGCCGGCGAAAGAAGTAATTGCACGCCTGGAGGGAATCCAGTGTGGACGCAGACCTACTTCATGCCCAGACCAGCTTGCCACTGCTTTAAAAGAAGCGATTTCATAATTACTTCCCCGGGATTTTTGTCCCGGGGATTTCTTTTCAGACTGTAACACTTACCCATCAGTTCTGTCCCATTTATCACATAAAGATTGGACATCCCTTGAAAACTTCTCCAGATCTTTGTTTGCACAGCCCTCGTTTTTGCGTATGACGGAAAGCAATCTGTATCCAAGCGCAAGCAGCTTTTCGTATACCTTTGCAGCCTTAGATGCTTTTTGTAACGCAGCAGGCTTCTGTATCTTAACGCCCTCTGCCTCGTACAGAAATTCGCCTTCAGCCAGATCAAATTCTGTTCCACTGAATGGCGCATATGCATCATAGTTCATCTCATCACGCAGTCTTGCAGCAAACAGTTCTGTCACAGTATCCTCGCCATGAGTAACAAACACTTTCTGAGGCTTTACTTCAAATGCTTTTATCCAGTCAACCAGACCATTTACATCTGCATGGCCACTGATTCCCGGCATACGGCAGATTTTTGCTGCAACATGCACCGGTTCACCAAAGAGTTTTATTTCCTGAGTTCCTTCCAAAAGGGCGCGTCCCGGAGTTCCAACAGCCTGATAGCCCACAAAAAGAATGGTGCTGTCCTCCCGCCACAGATTATGTTTCAGGTGATGTTTAATTCTTCCTGCATCACACATTCCACTGGCAGAAATAATCACCTTACAGTCATCATCGAAATTGATTGCTTTTGAGTCTTCACTTGTTACGGATATCTTCAAACCAGGAAAGCTAAGAGGATTGATTCCTTTTCGAATAAGTTCCAGAGCCTCGTCATCAAAACAATCATATTTATGAATACCGAAAATATTTGTTGCTTCATTTGCAAGAGGGCTATCTACAAACACTTTAAAATTATCATGCCCGTGAATAAGGCCTTCTGCTTTTATCTGTCTGATAAAATACAGCATCTCCTGCGTTCTTCCCACTGCAAAAGAGGGAATTACCACATTACCGCCCCGGTCAAAGGTCTCCTGAATGACATCTGCCAGAAGGCGCACATAATCTGGTCTCTCTCCGTGGCTCCGGTCTCCGTATGTAGATTCCATTACCACGTAGTCTGCTTTTCTAAAATAGGCAGGGTCTTTTATAAGCGGCTGATTTTTGTTTCCTATATCTCCCGAAAATACAATTGTTTTTTCAACTCCAGCTTCACAGATATTCACCTCAATACTGCTTGATCCAAGAAGGTGACCTGCATCAATAAACTTTACTCTCAGCCCCTCGCCAAGAATTATTCCAGTCTCATATGGACAGCCTACAAAATTACGAATAACCCCTAATGCATCCTCCATGGTATAAGCTGGAACAAATTCAGGCTTCCCCTGACGTTTTGCCTTGCGGTTACGCCATTCTGCCTCAAACATCTGGATATGGGCACTGTCACGGAGCATAATATCGCAAAGATTACAGGTTGCCTCTGTGGCATATACAGGTCCTTTAAAGCCTTTTGCGTAAATAGCAGGAAGATTTCCGGAATGGTCCATGTGTGCATGTGTTAAAAGCACAAAATCTAATTCTCCCGGAGGCACAGGAATATCTTTATTTTCATAATAATCAGGTCCCTGTTCCATTCCACAGTCTACAAGAAACTTTTTTCCTGCTGCTTCCAGGTAATAGCAGCTCCCGGTAACTTCATGTGTTGCTCCAATAAAAGTGATCTTCATACAGATTCCCCCTTTTACCCGAACTCTTACTTATATTACATATATTTTTCTGTTTTTATGGCATAACATCTTCACTATTTATAATATGCTGAACAGAGCTGACAAATTTCGCTGAATCAGCCTGGCTTGCCATACTTCCGGCAAGAATACCGATTGCAGCAAGAACTGCAATCCCTACTGCCTTTCCATATTTGTACCAGGGTTTATTTTCTTCTTTTTCAAACTGACGTAGCTTATCAGAAAATCCTGCAATAAAATCAATTTCCTCAGCTGAACTTTCTGTTGATTGAGCATCTTTTAAATTTTCCTCTTTGGACGCCTCGTTCCGGAATCCTGGAAACTTCACTATTTCAGCAGTCTTTGTATCATTATTCATAGCTTTTGCAGAATTGGCCTCATTTATTTTATCTTCATCCAGTTTGCCTTCTGCTTTCATTTTCTTTAAAAACTGCTGATACGCCTCATCCAGTTCCTCATCCGAAATCTCAAAATCATTTGCAGCATTTCCAAGAAGACTTTCTTCTATCATTTTTGCTTCTTTGATCATTTCAGCTTCTAACAGACTGTCGGTTTTCTCTCCTATCTTTTTTTTGTTCATTTTTTTCTCCCAGATTTTTTTCTTTTCTTGACAATTCCCTTTTAGGGGTTCATATTTATTAAATAGGTCGCTATTCACAAAGTGAACTGTAACTATTAAACACTTATTCAGGAGGATCCTATGAAGCATATTATCCTTACCGGCGGTGGTACTGCCGGACATGTTACCCCGAATATTGCTCTGATTCCCGCTTTACAGGAAAAAGGTTATAAAATTTCTTACATCGGCTCCTACAATGGTATTGAAAAACAGCTTATTGAGGAGCTTGGTATTCCTTACTATGGAATTGCTTCCGGTAAATTAAGACGATATTTTGATTTGAAAAACTTTTCAGATCCATTTCGCGTTATAAAAGGCTATTTTCAGGCTAAAAGTCTTATGAAAAAATTAAAGCCTGATGTAGTATTTTCCAAAGGTGGCTTCGTAACAGTACCAGTGGTAATTGCCGCAGGCAAACGCCACATTCCGGCAATCATTCATGAATCTGATATGACTCCGGGACTTGCTAATAAGCTTTGCCTTTCTTCCGCCACAAAAGTCTGCTGTAACTTTCCAGAAACTGTAAATAATCTTCCAAAAGATAAGGCAGTTCTTACAGGTACTCCTATTCGTCAGGAGCTTCTCCATGGTAATAAAGAACACGCTCGCGCATATTGTGGTTTTACTTCAGATAAACCAGTTCTTTTGGTAATTGGCGGCAGTCTGGGTGCTGCTTCTGTAAACGAAAATGTACGAAAAATTCTTCCTGAACTGCTGAAAGAATTCCAGGTTATTCATATTTGCGGCAAGGGAAAAACGGATGAAAGTATCCAGCTGACAGGTTATGTCCAATATGAATATGTTCAGGAACAGCTTCCTGACATGTTTGCATTGGCAGATGTAGTAATCTCCCGTGCAGGAGCTAATGCTATCTGTGAACTTGCCGCACTTTCAAAGCCAAATCTCTTAATTCCATTGTCCGCAAAGGCAAGCCGCGGTGATCAGATTCTCAATGCCCGCTCCTTCGAGCGCCAGGGTTACAGTATGGTACTGGAGGAGGAAGAGATTACAGAAGCGTCTCTCTTAGAGGCAATCCGCAAACTCTATCAGGAACGTAATAAATATATTGCGGCTATGTCTGCAGGCAAAAACTTAAATTCTATTCAGCATATTGTGAATCTCATTGAAGAATGTATTCATTCCTGATTTTACACTGCATACCTCTGTTATTTAACAGAGGTATGCTTTTTAATTTTACTCTTTTTCCAGTCTTAAAATTTCTGCTAAAAGCCATTTTCTGGCTCTAAGTACTCTGTTATTTACATTATTTCTTGTATAGCCAAATTCGCGCGCTACTTCTTCAGTAGATACACCTTCCATTACAACTCGCATAAAAATCATATAGTTAATTAAATTTTTCCGTCGCAGGCCTTCAAATGCCATTGATAAATATTTCTGTTTTTCCAGCCCCAGTAATGCCGCTTCTGCGCTTTCTGTAGTACGATACTGCAATTCAGCCACATCATTGTCAAACATTACTTCCCGCTTTACATATGATTTTCTCAGGTAGTCCCTTCCTTTATTGGTTGTTTTCCATACCACCAATGCGTGAAGCTTTTCTTCGCTGGAAGCATCCAGTCTCTCTTTTATTTCGTAAAAGTATGAAAATACCTCCTGTGTAACATCCTCGGCTGTAAAACGGCTTTGTACAATTCCATTTGCGATTTTAACAGAGACTTTATAATACCGTCTGTAAAATGTGTTAAATTCTTCGCTATTCATCTTGTGTACCCCGTTTTCTAGCAGCTTTTCAATTTCTCCAGGATTTCATTTTTCACCTCGTCTGTTAAAGTTCCAGGTTTCCAGGTAATTCCCACCTGATCTCCTTCATATCTCGGAATCAGATGCATATGAAAATGAAAAACAGTCTGTCCTGCCGGTTCGCCATTATTTTGTACAATGTTAAAACCATCGCACTTTAACGCCTCGGTCATTTTTGTGGCCATTTTCTTTGCCAGAATCATTGCTTTCGCAGCCATATCATCTGATATCTCATAGATATTAGCCGCATGCGCTTTCGGCAAGATCAAGGCATGTCCTTTACTTGCAGGACCCAGATCCAGAATTACTCTGAAGTCTTCATCTTCATACAATGTTGCTGATGGAATCTCTCCGTTTGCAATTTTGCAAAAAATACAATCACTCATAGTCTTATCCTCCCAAATAGAATATATAAATTATACGTCTGATAATAGCGAAAATCACATTTTTTTCCAAAATTTTTTAAAAAATTTTTGGAACAGTATTTTTTATTTCTGTCGAATAATCTCGATTTTTTAAGTACGATTTTATTTGTCATTTGTCCACTTCAATGATACACTTCACTTGAGGTGAGCTTATGAAAAATAATTTAATCTTAAACAAAAAACAGGATGAATTTCATCTGATACTATCACGATTTTCCCATGAGATACGCAATCCCATAGCACTTATTAACAGTGAGATTCAGATGATTGAAGACACACATCCTGAAGTTGTCTCATTTGATTACTGGAATGATATTACAGCTAATCTGGAGTATACCAAAGAATTGTTAAATAATCTTTCGGATTACAATAATGCCCATAAACTTGAACGGAAAAGAACTGCTTTTACTGCCTATCTTAAGGAAATTATTTCCAGTATCCAGCCCACTTACCAGTACCTGGGCATTACCTTAAAAACTGATATTTCGCCCTCACTGCCTGCCCTCTTTATTGATCCCGTTAAATTAAAGCAGGCTTTACTGAATCTGCTCAGAAATGCAGCAGAAGCAATTTCCAGTGCTGATGGAAAAGTAAAATTATGTGCTTTTTCCAGTGACCAAAGGGTACATATTGTCATAACTGACAATGGATGCGGCATACCGGAATCACAGCTGAATGAAATTTTTACTCCATTTGTAACATTCAAAGAGGGTGGAACCGGACTGGGGCTGGCAATCACCAGAGAGATCATCCAGGCTCACAGCGGAAACATTTATGCAGAAATTGAATCCGATGGGGAAACATCCTTCCACATTGTTCTGCCAGAAAAATTTCCCGGATGATAAAGAACTGCCGCCAGGATAAATCCACAAACCATGCCGCCAACATGGGCTGCATTATCTACACCAGTACTTGTAAAACCGAAATACAATGAGAATCCGGCCATGATCATCATCTGTCGTACGGAAATATCCTGAATTCTTCCATGATTTCGAATAACTACATAGAGCATTGCTCCCATTACTGCAAAAACGGCACCAGAGGCACCAGCTGACACTGCATAATCCGCTGATTTCATTTCCATAATAAAAGAAAAAATATTTCCACCAAGACCGCCAAGAAGGTAAATTAAAATAAATTTAATCTTCCCTACAACCGGTTCCAGGCGCTGTCCCAGTACAAAAAGGACAAGCATATTATTGGCAATATGATAAATTCCAAAATGCAGAAACATACAGGTAAATAACCTGTATATCTCTCCATTTTCAAGAATCAGCGGTGGATAGGCGGCTCCACACTCAATCATGTGAGCAGTATTTTCTGATCCGCCGGTAAAATCAACAACAAGAAATATCAATATATTCAGAAGTATAAAAAGAACCGTTATTGGTTCTTTTTTTATTTCTTCCACGCCATCACCTCGATATTTTCAGTCTACTTTCAACACTGTTTTCGTTACTTTCTGATAATAGAATAAGTATAGCACAATTTCTCTGATACCTCAACAGATCAAACCCGGTAAATTTTTAAAATCTGTTATTTTATTTCAGAAACACATACCTGGCCTGCGCAAAGTCTATCTGATCCTGATCCTGAAGGCAATATTCCTCATCCCCTTTTAAAATTTTGCCATTTACAGATGTTCCATTGCGTGAATTCAAATCCGTAAGATAATATTCTCCCTCCCGTTTCCGTATCTTCGCGTGTATCCGGCTTACTGTAGGAAGTTCGATCACCGCATCCGCTGCATTCTCCATTTTTCCAATTACCGTAAGTTCATTCTGAAGATAAATCGTAGCAAGTTCACCAGGTTCACGGCTTACAAGAGTTGCCGGTCCAGTAACAATATTCGCAGATAAAACCACTGTTTCGCCGCAATTTTTTTGTGATATTGATATTTTTTCTTTTTGGTGCAATACTTCTGCTGTATTTTGCATTGAAGTCGTGTTTCTTTCAATGCTATCTTTAAAGTTCACCTTATCTTTTCCTGAGTCTTCACTCACTTTTTTATTTTCTCTTTTATTCTGTATTTCCAGATGTCCCTTTTTCTCATGTCTGATGCAATTCTTATTCTTTATAACGGACACACCCCAGGTACACAACATTCCAATTACCATAATCCCAGCTGCCACTCCCAGAATAACCTGCATAGATACCCTCGGCAGATACCCCAGTGTTTCTGCGGCCACAACCACCAGTGCAAAAAATCCAGCTGCTACACACCAAATCAAAAATCCTTTAGACGTACCCCCAACATCTTTTTTCTTTTTTTCAGATAATTCTTCCTCCCAAAGCAACTCTTCCAGATGTTCTTCCTGAGGCTTTTCCTCTTTTGACTCCCCATAATTTTCAAACAGATCAATTTTCTCACTGCCATCTGAATTACACCTTTTCTCTGTCATAGTGCCTGATTCCTGCAAAATTGAGGAACCAACTGTTTTTTCTATTTCCTCTCTATCCTGATAAAGTTCCTTTTTTATATATTCCAAATGAAAACTGTCTTCCAAAGCTCTTCTGTATATTCCATACCCAAGCATTACAGCCTTTGAGTCTTCATGATCCAGAATCGGAAGAATATACTCTGTCAGTTCCTGAAATTTCTGTCTCACATCTTCATCATATCCAGGAAGATAACAAAAATAGATCTGTCTCTTTTCCACATCTACATACATATACTCTGGCTTCAATACTAACCTGCATGGATTCAGCAAATATTCTGACATATCTTCCATCACCTGCACAAATCCACCCAGGATCATCTGAAGATCTTCGTAACCCATTTTCTTTTCTTCATAAAGAGAAAGCAAAGACTGTTTGGAGGTAATGTCATAACACACCATAAACTGTCCATCAACTCCCTGCACTCTGCATTTAAGAATAGATGGAATCGAATTGCCAACCAGCATTCTCATCTGATAAGAAGAAGTATCTGGTTCTTCATTTTCATACAGCACAAGATAATTTCCATTTATATCTCTTTTATATTCTGATTTCATTTTTTACCCCTTCAGCTTATTTGACACTTCAGAAAGTCCCTTTACTTTTCGGATCCAGGTTACCGGTTTTATTACTTTTACACTTCCCTTTACCTGCAAATGACTGTTAAATCCTCCATATACGGAAAACATATCAAGATCATACGTTACCTGCACTTTTTTTCCTTCGCTGACCTGAAGTTTCAGGTTTTTGCTTTCATAAAATCCGGTGTTCCCAAGTTCTTTTCCTTTTTTTAATGCTTTATCACGACTTTTCCCTTCTGGCCGTGCCGTTTCCATACTGCCGTCAAGAGCTGCTTCGTAAGCCGCGGCTGTGAGCCAGACCTTATTATGTACGTAAAAAAACAAATACAAAGTTATCATCACAACCAGCAAAAGCAACGGCATTAAAAGTGCTGCTTCTATTGTCATGCTTCCCTTTTTTATTCTCTTTTTCAATAAATTAAACCTCCAATATATCCCAACATAAGGAATGGAACGAAAGGCATCTCAGTCTTTTTCCCTTTGCCTGACAGAAATAACACCACAATTCCCCAAAAACAGCAGCAAAAAAGTCCCAATAAAAATGCTGACAAAAGTTCCTCAAAAGGCAGTACTGTCCCAAGCGACAGAAATAAAAGACCATCTCCCATCCCGACAGCGCCTTTCGAGATGATACTGAGCCCGATCACAGCGGCCCCCATACAGACATTCCATACCAGATTCACACTCACAGTTCCAAGAAAACATGCTCTTACCATTCCCACAATTCCAAATACACCAATTGACAAAAGTGAAACTTCTCTTGTGTGTATATCTTTCCAACTGTTAATTCCAAGAAATGCAAGAATACAAATTCGTTCCATTATTTTATTCCCCTTCCATTTCTTCTTGTTAACCACATCGTTTACATGCATGCAGATTACCAGCTTCCGACTCTTTTACCAGACGTACGGACCTTTTTAAGCCGCTGCAATTTTTGTCATTATGATAACGTTTTCCAGATTTTGTGATATAAACTGTACTTCCTGGAGCTTGCCCTCTACTGCAGCTTTCACATGCATGATATTTCTCTCCATTTTCATTTCGTCTGGAAGAAACATTTCCACCCGACACTTTAGTAACCGACAAATTAAGGTGACTGCAATTCAGCTTTTTGTGATATACCGAACCTGAAACCGTTACATACACCATATTTTCCGGTTTTTTATTCTCTTCACTATTCCCATTTCCTCTGTCCGCGCCAGTCCAGGCATGAACCCTCACCTTGTTATACTGCCATTTAGCCGGAAGCGGTATCAATCCGCCAATTGGCTTGTATTTGTAAACATCAGGAAGCGTAATTTCTTCTACTCCGTCGCCTCCCACCACATACGCATACATTCCGGCTTCCTTTGCACTCTGGCACAGTTTGCTCAAGTGTTCCGTCTGAATTCTGTATACATCCATAAAATGTATCATTGTCACCATTCCAAAGAAAAAGAGTGGAAGGGCAAAGGCCGCTTCTATCGTGAGACTGGCTTTTTTTACCTGCTCTTTTATTTCTTTCCCAAAGGCGCACAAAGACACTTTTCCGAAAAGACTTCTGGCAGAAAACGGGGACTTTCTGACAGACCGGATTCCCAGAGAACTCTTCCTTCTTGTTCTGCTCCTTAGAGCCTGTATATCTTTTCTCTTTTTTCTTTTAATCAATTTTCCATCTCCTTTCCGGGAAAGCATCCTTCTGCGCCTTTCTTATATAGTAATATGGCAAAAGACAATCTATTTTCCAGCTAAATATAGTGATATTCCCGCGTTACGGTAAACACTTTTCTTTTATTTGCCTTTACATCCACAGAAGCCTCCAGTGCAGTAATGCAATGATCCAGACAAAATTCATTCCAGTCTTCCATCTCCCGAAACGAACTTTCAATCATATCCATACCCCCTTTAACTTTTTGCGCCTTTGAAGTTGTCAATAAAAATATCTGCAAATAATCCTCATAGGATAACCCGTTTACATCGTTTTGCCTGTCCGTATCCAGCTTATCTACCAATGCCGGTAGCCCCTGCAGCGACAGCTGCCAGTTAGAGGCATTCTTAGTTAAAGACACTTTTCCGCCGGCAAATAGCTCTCTTACATCCAGAATACTTTCAGCAAAAGCCCAGCATAGGATCAGCGCACCTTCAATCACCACAACTGCCGGTGGAATAAGAAATGCGGCTGCAATTGCCGCTGCCATGGCATGAATCTGCCCCATCATAAGCGCATCTGAAACCAGATATGCAACATTAAGTCCTTCCCGAACCATCAAAAGTTTTTTCGCTACATCTTTCAAATTTGCCTCATCACTGTTTTTCTTTCCAATAATGTACTCAATCTGATAGCTTAAGCCGCTCTTTCCTGGTTCTATATAGTTTCCCAGTTTTTCCATAAGATATTGCTGATACAAAACCTGGGAAAGCATACTTCCATCTGCTTTTACGGAATCCTCCATTGCCAATCCTGTTTCAAGTTTTCTTCCTGAAACCAATTCTTTAGTTTTTACCTTTTTGTCAGAAACTTCTTTTCCAAAAGGGAGAACCAGATCCAGAAGTCCCATTTTTCGTACTTTTCGAATTACTGGAATAGGATTTTCAACTTTTGCAGGAGGATTCTTTTCTGTCACAGACGGAAGCATTTTCCCATCTGTAAACCCATCCTGCCCATTCTGCTGTTCCTGTTTCTTTTTTTCTTCCAGCAAAGCCTGACTTTTTTGTTGTGCAGTATCCATTTCACTTTCATAATTTTCAATGGTTCCTTTACTTTCTATCTCATTGCCTTGTCGCTCCGCTTCAATTGTCTTTTTCTGCATATCTTGAATTTTGTTTAAAAGGAGCTTTGCCCCATGGCTTCCAAGAGTTTCTTTCATGTATTGGACTGCCTGCTGATAAAAGACTTCACCTTCTGAATCTGTCATCAGAAGATAACCGGAAATGCCACCCTGCTGTACTGACAATTTCTGACTATTTTGCTTCATCACAGGCTTCATATAAGATTCCAGATTATCATATATAGAGGCCAGATTCATTTCCTTTCCCCCACAGGCTCCGTCAACAGCGAACAAGTCAAAATCCTTTAAAAGGGACTTGTCATATTGTCCAAATAAAGAATACAGTCCAATATCCATCCCATTCAAAATCTGAGTTCTGGCCGCAGCCATTCTTGCTGACTCGAGTCCTGAGCTCAGCAGGGACAGAATAAGTCCAAGGGTTAAGGCCAGAAAAACAGTAATACTTCCTCTTTTTACCATGGCGCACCTCTCCTTTTCAAATCATTTTGTTAGTTGGAAATCATTTAAATAGAATTACTTTGCTTTGTGATCTTTGACAGAATATTCTTCACAAGACTGGTCAACTGGTCTTTAAAAATCATGACCAGTGCAATAAGAACTACAAGGATCAGAATAATTTCCACAACGCCTACAGCATCTTCTTCCCACAGAAATTCTCTCATCAGTCTGCGCAGTTCGCTCATATTTCTCACCTCCCTCAGCCTGAAAAATTTCCTTTGGCACTTTTCTTTTTAAATATGAAAATCGGCCTTCGGATTGGATTTATCCATAAAAGGACAGACAGGCCGGCAGCATAACAATAGCCATTACAACGCCTAGCATCAGTATCATTGGGAATAACAATTTGGTAGTTGCCGCTTCTCCTTGAACTTTTGCTTTTCTTTTCCTGTCATCCCAGGCTTCCACAGATTCTTTTTCTAGCATTTCTCCCATATGGCGGCTGCCTTTCTGAAGATTCTGGATCAATAATGTTGCAAATGTTTTATATTTTACATGTCCGCACCTTTCACCAAAGCGGCGATAGGCTTCCATTTCTGAAATTCCACTCTCCATTTCATGGCAGGCAGTAACAATCTCTTCATATGCAATACGTTTTTCATTTTTGTTTTTATAATCCGAAGCCATCTTCCTAAACGTATTTCGAACAGTCATTCCAGCCTGCACCAACAAGGTGAACTTCATGATCAGTCCCGGATAGTCCATCATCAGTTCTTCATATCTTTTCGTTCTGGCTTTCTGCTCTTCTCGCGCAATTATAACAATCATGACAAATGCTGCTGCAAGGAAAATTGCTGCCAACATGTTTCCGGTAGTATCATAAGGTATTTTCCACTCCAGTTTTCTTCCTTCCCAGTCAGATGGAAGATAATAATACTCAGAGTCTTCCAGTTCGCTGTTATAATTTGCTACAAATTCCAAAAGCTTCTGTTCTTCGTCTTCCTCTTTCGTCAACACTTCCGGCTGCCCGGTATCTTCCTTTTCCAGTTCTTTTTCCGGGATCTGTACATAGACACTGCCTGTTTCTTCTCCTTCCACGGATACCATAAATTTTTCTTCATAAGCATTTTCCTCCTTTTTCAACTCATAACCGTCTTCAAATACCTGTCCGCCACCTTTTGTCCAAGTCAGCAGTCCTCCTGTTATATTTCCTGCCAGAGCAACCACAAGAAACATCTTTCTGCCTTTTACCGTACCAATGTTTTCTACATGGATCCAACCTAAAGTACTGCATACGGTCAAAAGCAATAATATAACAAAAATGACAATATGGAGCCACATCAACTACACCTCGATTTCCACAATTCTTTTCCCCATCCAGTAAGCAGCTCCATATACTGTAAGACAGACTGTCATTGCACAGATTCCAAATGGATTTCCGTAGAGAATATCCAGAAATCCCGGTGATGCCAGCTGCAGATAAAGAATAATTCCTGCCGGCATAAGACTCATGATCATCTGTTCCGACTTCTTCGCAGCCAGAGTCGCTTCAATTTCTTTTTTTACATCAATCTTATCGCCCAGCATTCGAGCCACTTTCTGAATTACATTTCCAAGATCACCACCGCTTCTTTTTGCTGTATACAAAACTGAAGCAAAGTTTTCAATATCCTCAACCTTACAGCGCTGCCCAAGATCCAGAAATAATTCTTCTACCGGCACACTCACTCTCTGTTGTGTCTCTATATAACGAAATTCAGCTACAATATCTTCATTCTTCGGATATAGCTGCTCTAGATCACGCACACAGGCAGAAACTGCATTTTCCACAGAATATCCAGCCTGTACCGCCACACTCATAGAATTCAATGCATCCCGAAACTGATAATTAAGGCGCCGTTTTCTTTCTCTGATCATCTGTTTCTTCTTCCACTTCAGAAAGAACACAGAAACCGGAACCACAAGTAACATTACCCAAGGTGTTTGATAGAACAAATAATCTACAGCACCACACAATGCTGCACTTTCTCCTATATATTTTAAAATTTCTTTCTGAGAATATCTGTATTTTCCATAATCAACTTTCTGCCTGATCATAATTTCACCCCCGCCCGTTCCAGTTTTTCTCTGTGCAGGAGAGGCTCCACAGGCATCAGACCACGCCCATCCTGCCATTGATACAATGGTTGTATCCTGATTTCTCCATCCGCATACGCACATACTTCTGAAACTTCCAGAAGTTTTCTTGATTTGTCGCGCATACGTCCCAGATGCACCAGAATATCTACGCCAGAGGCGATCTGCCTTCTTACCGCCTGAAGCGGCAGATCCAGTTCCGCCATCAATGTCATTATTTCCAGTCTGGCCAGCATATCACGGCAACTGTTTGCATGAGCTGTCCCAAGACTGCCTTCATGCCCGGTGTTCAATGCCTGAAGCATATCCATAGCTTCCCCACCCCGTACTTCTCCTACGATTATTCGATCCGGTCTCATACGCAGTGCAGACTTAATAAGATCTCTTATACTTACTCCCGGTGCTCCGTTTATGGTCGCTGCCCGGGCTTCAAGGCGCACCAGATTTGCAATTCCTTGAAGCTTCAGTTCTGCATTGTCCTCAATAGTGATAATCCGTTCATCTTTTGGTATGTACTCTGACAAAGCTCCCAGGAATGTGGTCTTCCCACTTCCCGTTCCTCCGCCAATTACAATTGAATACCGGGCCCTTACCAGTTTTTCCAAAAAGGACGCGCACTCTGGAGTTATACTTCCCAGTTCAATCAGCTTTTCCATTGTAATTGGAGTATCCGGAAAACGTCTTATTGTCAGAATTGGACCATTTAATGCTACCGGAGCCACAACCACATTGACTCTGGCGCCATTTTCCAGTCTGGCATCTACTATAGGAGATGATTCATTCACAATGCGATTGCATTTTCCCACTATCTGTTGTATCACATCCTCCAGCTTTTCCTGATCTGTAAAAGACTTCGGCCACCTTGTCAGTTTTCCTTTTCGTTCTACAAAAATAGAATCCGGACCATTCACCATAATCTCAGTTACAGTTTCATCTTCGATCAATTCCTGTAATACATCAAGCTTCCTGACGGAATAAAACAGTTCCTGGCGAAGCTGCACTTTTTCTTTCAGGCTCACTCCTGATTCCCGCAGAGTGTTTACGATCAGCTCATCAATCGTTTCCAGAATTTCCTGGTCTGTAAGTTCCCGGTAAACATCCAGCTTCTCCATGAGCATTTGTCTCAGTTTGCGAAAGATTTCCTGACTCATTCCTTTTCCTTTCTCAGAATTTCCCTGACATAATCTCCAAGTTCACTCCACAGCAGCCCTTCAATATAATTCTCCGGTGCCACATTTCCTCCATGAAAAGGCGGGCGTACCTTTACAGTTCTGGTAAGAATCTGCGGATAATCCCAGATTCTTATCAGGTTTTCGAATTGGGCAATCTTGGATATGGATACCGGATCAGACAGCACTGGCATATAAATTCTCCGGCACATATCCAGAACTTGAAAAGTCCCATCTACAGCCCCTCCAATATCCAGAATCACAAATTCGTAATTACTGTGAAGTACAATCTCCTGTATCAGTTTTTCCCAGTCTTCCCATGCAGTTCCTCGTATGTCCTCTGGCGTACGTACAGGCGGAATGAAATCCAGATTGTTTATTGTCTGTACCATACTGTTCATCTTATAAATCAGATTTCCATTTTCCTGCCGTACAAAATAAAGAAGATCACTTAAATTCTGTGCGAACCCTTTTCCCAACATTTCTTCAAAGCCGGAGTATTCCTCCAGATTCAGATAAAGAACAGCTCTTTCTTTTGCCAGAATCTGTCCTAATGTAAGTGCAAACGATGTTTTCAGGCAGCGCCCCAAAGGAGAATATACTGCATAAATTTCCGTGGTCTTTTTCAGTACAGGAAAAACAGCCGGAGCTACTGCTTTCTCGGCTCCGTAACACGCCATCACTTCTCGCACAACATCTGAAGAGGCCTGATATTTATACACACTTGGATAACGGTCCAGATCCGGTGGGTGCACGCCTTCCGAAAGTATAACAATTTTACCAATTTCCAATTCCTGCACCTGACGGCACATAGCCTTCTGGGAAATCAGCAGCAACTCTATGTGATTCATTTTCCCATAGGCGATCAGACTCTCTACGTTGGTAAATGCCTGAATCTCAAATGGGATATTTTTCTTATGATTAAGATAATCCATAAAATTCAAGGCATAATCCACCTCAAGATCACAGACAGCAAAAATATTCTTCTTCAATAGACACCTCCCGCATAAAGCAATGCACTTAAAAATATAGGAACTGTGAAATGAAAGTTTTCCAACGGCATACCGCTTTTGTAATAGGGTTCTCTTTTTCCTGTTTTGAAATAAACACTGATGTAATGTAATAAGTAAAGAATTCGCTGGCAGACAATGCCGCTTGAAATCATAAGAGCAGCTGATATGACAGCTCCAATCAGAAAGGAATAGGAAATGCAATTGAGAATTTTCGTCGGTCCGATCATGCTTCCAATAACGCTCAAGAGCTTGATGTCTCCGGCTCCCAGCATTCTGAATATGAATAAAATCCCCAGAATCAGTATCGGTACCAGCAGACCGCATATCCAAGATCCGAGACTGCTAACATCCATTTTCCATATTCGCGTAAACAAACTGACCAATACACAAAAAAGCAGCCAGCCATTGTCTACCTTCGCTCTCTGAATATCCATCAGAGCGGCGCAGCCTGCCGCTATAGCAGGAAATATTCTGTAAAAAAGCATAGACGTACCATCCCTTCTTTTACATAGGTTTACTAATAACAGGAGGCTATCTTGAAGTATTTTAGAGCCTGTTTGAGAAAGGCTTTCTGTATTTTATCTTTCGTAGAATAGGGAATAGTCGATCTGAAAAGATGACCTTCGATACCAGATGACTTCTGGTGAGTCTTATTATAGGTTCTCTATCTCCATTTGTCCAGTCTTTTTTTTACAAATTTTTCTAAAAAAACTATAAACCTTTTTGTTCTTGCAGTATAATATTAACGGAGGTAAAATTATGACAATATTAACATGTCTTGGTGACAGCATCACCGATTGTGAACACTGCTTTTCCAGAGATTTCCTTGGCAATGGCTATGTAAAAATGCTGTCAGACTGTCTTAAAAGGGACGGCTCAGACTATCAGGTACGCAATTATGGCACTGACGGCTTTACTATAAACAGACTCCTGCAGAGAATTCAGGGTGATTCTGATTTTACAAGTGATATTATAACAATTTTAATCGGAATTAATGATATTGGATTAATAATGAATACGGACAGAACACCGTTTCAGCAGAGGAATATGCTTTTTTCTTTTTACAAATGCTATGCAGATCTTATAACAATATTAGCAAAATCGAACTCGCGCATTATTTTAATGGAGCCTTTTCTTTTTCCCTGGCCTGCCTGTTATAGAACCTGGCTTCCTTTTCGCCAGAAAATATCACAAATGATCCACCAGCTATCAGAACAGTTTCAAATTCCTTATCTTACATTGCATGAGGAATTGAATGAAAAGGCGCGTCGTTATGGATATTCAGAAATTACTACAGATGGGATTCACCTTACTGAGCAGGGACAAAAATTTCTGGCAGACAGATTGTATAAATTAATTTGCGGCTATTCACCGTACTAGTACATCGTTTTCGAAATAACTATACCACTCACTTGTCTGTGAATCCGATTGCACAGGTATAAAAGCCTCGGCGTAGCCCGCTACGCCTGCGTTTTTATACCTGCACACTCGAATTCACATCCTACGCGATTGGTATAGTTATTTACGAAACGATGTACTAGAGCGTGTTTGAAAAAGGCTTTCTGCAAGATGTGTAAAAAGCAATCTGTCTTATAACAGACTATTTTCAGTTGCATTGCTGGATACAATTATGTATAATGACCCTAAACTTATAAAAGAAGGTTTTTTTATGGATAAAATCATTAAAGAAATTGAAGATATGTCACTAAATGCATGGCCCTCCCATAAAATGGAGCTTTATGATGGATGGATTCTCCGTTTTTCCTATTTTTATACACATAGAACAAACAGTGTGGAGCAGTTCGGAACTTCTACCCTTTCCTGGAGGGAAAAGGTTTCTTTCTGCGAAGCAGAGTATGCCCGACTGGGCAGCCCTGCAATTTTTAAGATCAGTCCTCTGGTTTCTCCGAATTTTGATTATCTTCTGGAAAACCGCAACTACGAAATCCAGCATACAACAAATGTTATGGCAGCCTCACTGGATGGAGCAGATCTTTCTGCGCCTTGCGATCAGGTAACTCTTACTGACGATATTCCAGATATTTGGATTGAAAGTCTTTTTGATCTGAAAGGCACCATTAATCCTGTTCACCGTGCTGTAGTTCCATCCATGTATCATGCCATCGTAAAAGACACCGTATGCGCCTCCATCTGGAGTAACGGAAAAATTATTGCAACCGGGCTTGGCATTCTGGATCGAAATTATATTGGATTGTACGCTATCCATGTTCGCGAAGATTTCAGACACAAGGGTTATGCTCGTCAGATTTGTACTGCACTTCTAAAAGAAGGAAAAAAGAAAGGCGCAACTAAGGCCTATCTTCAGGTAGTAGAGGGAAACACTCCAGCACGTAATCTTTATGAATCACTTGGACTTCATTATCTCTACACCTATTGGTTCCGGGTTCAGACACATACAAACTGAAAACTTTTCAGAGCATGTTTAAAAAAGGCTGCGATCAGTGTTTATCCTGATCACAGCCTTTTATTTGGGAATCGTATTTTTTGACTTATTCAACAAGTTGATTTCTCAAACAATCAACTTTCCAGTAAGTACATTGCTTCATAATCCATCTTATGCCATATTATTTAATTTGGGGTTTTGTATATAATTCAGCTCCTGGACTGCTGCCATTTATACGGTCTTCTTCTCCAGCTTAGCAGGTCTTATGTTTCCTACAACCATGCCTGTAAGCGGGCTGAAATAAAGAAGACTGGTAAGTACGCAGTAGATTGGAGTCATGATTGCAAACTGTACAAGACGTCCTGGCATAATTGCATAGAAGTTTGCTCCGATCATTACCAGTCCTGCAGTGGTCAGTCCAAGTGTTCCCACTACGCCAGAGACTGCAATTGCGACACACATAACAACAGTCTTTACTTTTCTGTTCTTTTCAGCCATTAGTTTTCCAGCCAGTCCGGGGATCACACCCCAGGCAACTGCTGATAAAGTAATCAGTGGATTAACTCCATAGCCTTTCATAAAACATCCAATGATATCGGCAACAGCACCTTCTACACCACCAGCTACAGGTCCCATCCAAAGACCTGCCAATACAGTGGCGACAGTTCCCAATGTAATTCGATATACACCAAGATCAATTACCAGAACGCGTGACAGCACAAGCTGGATTGCTACCAGCAGTGCAAGGAATACAAGAGTCTTAACACTCCATGTCTGTTTGTTTTTACGCATAAAAAAAACACCTCCATAATGATTAAAATAACAGAGTAGTTACCATAAATAATAATCCCTCCACATTATGAGATGTTCTCACATGTAGCAACGGGTGCGGAAAATATATCGTAAACAGTCCTGCTGCTTTTCGTTTCACGGCGACTCCCCAGCCAATGAACACTTGACGCATAAATTCCTACTTCGCTATTATTTATTTAAAATGATTATAGCACAAAATATAGAAATTTCAATATGTATTTGTTATAATATTCACATAAATAAATTAGTCGTTACTGTTTACTGGTAACGTTCCGCGAGTGTTTTTTGTGAACAAAGTTCACAGAAAACCCGAGAATCTTAGCGCGAAATCATGCGAATGCATGATTTCTGTGCATCGCGAAGCGCGTTACTGGTCACGGAGTGAACAGTAACAATTAGTCGTTACTGTTCACTGACAAATGTTTGTGCATACTCTCCTCTTTTTCGCATATTCTAAGAATATCTTCCCTTATATAGGAAAAATATTTGACAAAAAGGAGTGTTTCTATGAATATAAAATCCACAAACAAATCATCCTGCCAAAAACAGCCGCCACTACAGAATCCTTACAATGTTTTTTATAATAATTACATGAATACAAATGCTACTACAGAATGTACAGGACTTGGCTATCGTATGCCGGATAACTCGGAGGAATGGAATGCCTGCCGAGAGGTTTTCGATTTTCTTCCTGTACCATTTCCGGATTCGGAGGATACAAAGCAACAATGAAAAATTTCACAAAACTATTACTTGGCTCTTTGGTACTGTTCTCTCTGTCAGGATGTACTGCCGGTGATATGATCACCAGCTATACTTCTATTTCTGACCAGAGTGAAACCACCTTACAGAACACTTCAGAAACACCCAAACAGCGTGTTTATATGGATGAAATCAAAGGAACCCTTAAGGATTTCACCGGTGCCACCCTGACTATGGAAAGCCAGGAACAAACTTACGTTTTTGATCTTTCTGAAGCAACTTTGGAATGCGAAGATGGCATGATCACTGGAGATGAAATCAGTGTCATTTATGAGGGGCAGCTCTCTAACAAGGATACCAGCACTGTAAAAGCATTGAAAGTAGTAGACGACTTTCACAAAAAGAATCAGCTGGAAGTACGAAAGGCCTATGGGGAAGTACAGAGTCTGGCTCCAAATACCATTACCATAAAAAATAAAAAAGGCAAAACAGCCACCTATCCAATCACTGGAACAGAACAATATTATCAGAATGGCATCCGTACCGGTGTATGGGTATACATTCATTTTAAAGGCAAGTTTGCTTCCAGTCAGGATACCCAAAGTTCTTCTCTTAATGCCAGTCATCTGAAAGTACTAAGCATTTCAGATATTGATCCGCTTACACTTCCAGATCCAACACCAACACCAGATCCTGCACAAGTTCCTGCCGATGACTCAGCAAAAGAACAGCAGATTCATGCAGAAATTCAGAATATTTCCCTGAATACGCTCACAGTTCTTCCCTCTGGCTCTGATAGCACAATAAATGTAGATTTGTCTCAGACTCCTTCTTACTTTAAAGGTGGAACAGCACCAGGCTCCTATGTAACCATAACTTACACTGGACAATTTCAGGGAAATTCACTGGATGGTGTTACTGTTACAGCAGTCACCGGTGATGATCCGGATTCTCTTGGAAGCCGGGAACTTACCAGCACAGTCAGCGGTACAATTATAGGCCATACAGCAAATACCGTCACACTTCAAACTGGCGATGGCGCAACCATAACCTGCTTTACAGAGGGGGCAAAGGATATCTCCACCAGTAATATGGAATCCGGCGCAGGTATCTGCATTACCTTTGATCCTACAAAATCCAAAAATTCCAACATTTATACATCTATCAAGATTCAGGACGCCTGAAGGTGTCCTGAATCCTTTTCTCTCCATCTGCCAGCCAGGCTCTCACATCCCCGGATTCTCCCAGAATGTCCATAAATGCCTGGTATTCATCCATTAAGCCCTTCCCATGTAAGACCATATAAGCTCCTGCATCACTTCCAAGAGCCACCTTTGCTCGGTACTTGTATGCCAGACGAAGGTTCTTTGCGGCCAGTTCTATAATAGGATCCAGCACTGATTCCTTATATCTTCCACATCCACGAAGATTTCGAATTGTCACAAGAGTAGGAACCCATACACTATCACTGTCAGCTAATTCTCTGATTGTTTCCGGATCAATATAATTTCCATGTTCTACCGAATCCACACCAGCTTCCACAGCTGCCTGTACGCCATAAATCCCATTGGTATGGCTCATCACCGCCATCCCTTCTTCATGGGCGATATGTACCATCTCACGGACTTCCTTCCTGTCTAAAGGCGTTCCGGTAATCTGTCCATGGTTATTAAAATCCAGAAGTCCTGTGGTCATAATTTTAATAAAATCTGCCCCTTTGTTTTTCGCTTCTTTCAAAAGGACATGGTATTCTTTCATAGTGTCAAAACCTTTTCCCACGATAGAGCCATAGTGTCCATTTTTATGGATGGCAAAAATAGGAGTACGATAATCAATTCCATATTCTGGTGCCAGTTTCCTGGCTCTTTCCGATACTCCTAATGCATCTCCACCATCTCTTACAAAGACAATCCCCAGCTCTTCATAAACTTTCAGATGTTTCCGTATCACTTCATCGTTTACATGATCCTTATGAATAGAAATTGCATCTTTATAATTCAGTCCATCCATGATCAGGTGCGCATGACACTCTCCAAACATTTCTTCATATAACACTGATTATCTTGAAAAATAATTCAGCTTTTCCTTTCTTCCGCAGAGCGTGTTTGAAAAAAGGACTTCTGCAAGATGTGCGTCACAATTTGTGGGAGATTTTGTCCGGAGGAGGGCGTCGTAGCGGGCTACGACAACCGAATTCGGGCAAAATATACCGCAAAGTGGGGCGTACAGATTGCGGGAATGCTTTTTCAAACACGCTCTAATACGGATTTTTTCAATCCTCTTTTATTCTTTATTGCAACTATTCAGCGGGTGCTATTCCGCAAGGTGCTTTTGCGAAGGAACTGAACAACTGCTATTTATTTTCGAAAAAGGCTCGAATTTCTTTCTCGGAAGCCTGCACAGACCCCTGTACAAAGAAAGGCTTACCGCCTCCCCTGCCATTCAATACTGCATTCATCTCTTTTGTAAACTGACGTAAGTCTCCGTCTTTTTCTCCCATAGCATACTTATAGCTTCCATCTGCATTCCTGGAGAATACTGCACAACGCCCCTTACAGACCTGTAAAATTGCATCTGTAAGCTTCTGAACGCTTCCTGCTTCCATTCCTTCCTGGAATAAAAGCACATTCTCTTTTTCTTTCCATTTAGCAGCTTCGCCAACGATAAATTCTTCTTCTAACGCATGTACTCTTCCCTTCAGAGCAAAATTTTCATCCTGAAGCCTTGCTACCGCTGACGCTGTTTTGTCCATTTTCGCAGACAGCTTCACGGAAATCTGACGATTCTGTTCATTTACCATATTCAGATAATCAAGCACTCGCTTACCTGACAGCATTTCCATACGAACCCCCTCACGGAATTTCACCACAGAAAGCAACTTCACCATTCCAATTTCTCCAGTACGCGTCACATGAGTTCCGCAGCATGCGCAGGTATCTGCTCCTGGGAAGCGCACAATACGAACCCATCCAGAAAGCTCTTTCTTGCTTCTGTAATCCAGATTTTTAAGTTCCTCCTCTGTAGGATAAAAAATCTCAACTTTCTGATTTTCCCAGATAATCTGATTCGCTTTCGCTTCGATTTCGGCCATTTGTTCTTCATCCAGCATTCCGCTGAAATCGATGGTGATCACATCGCTTCCCATGTGAAATCCCACATTGTCATATCCAAATGCTTCATGTACCAGCCCACTTACAATATGCTCTCCGGAATGCTGCTGCATAAGATCAAATCTTCTGCCCCAGTTAATTTTTCCTATTACATCCATACCGACTTCCAAAGGCCCATCTGTATAATGAATTAGCTCTCCATCCTTCTCATGAACTTCCTTAACATTTATTCCGCCTAATATACCGGTGTCACTGGGCTGTCCGCCTCCTTCTGGATAAAAAGCTGTCTGGTTTAAAATTATTTCATAGCCTTTCTTGCTCTCACGACACTCCAACACCTTGGCGGTAAATTCTTTTTTATATACATCTTCATAATATAACTTTTTTGTCTCGTACATAAATGCTCCTTCTTTCATAAATTAAACAGCAGGATTTATTTCTATCTTTTATTCACGAAACTGATTATAGTCTATTTATGCTCTTCCCGCAATTTTTATTTTTTCTCTGTATTTAGTCATTTCAGGACGCGTTCAAATATACCGCAATCTCCCACAAAGTGGGGCGTGCAGATTGCGGGAATGATTTTTCAAACACGCTCTAGTAGTACATCCATCTAGTTTTTAAAGTGTTGTTGGATATAGCTTTGCCAGTTTAATTCTGGCATCAGCTGTCGTGAAC
>NZ_JADNDC010000023.1:0-76034 GCF_015551645.1 Ruminococcus sp. D54t1_190329_F1 | reverse complement strand
ACAAATAAGTCCCAGCCAGTACACAGCATTCGGGCAATGGTGATTGCTCTAGCGAGCCATTTCAGGCGCGGTTTTAGCGTAGGCGAAATCCACTGCTTACGGAGACTTAATCGTGAAGGCTCTCCTGAACGATTTAGTCGCAGTTAGCAGTTAGTTCGCTGGAGCGTTGCGCCGGCGAGTGAGCAATCACCATTGTCCGAATGCGTCCGCCTTTAACAACTTTCAACACACTAAATAGTAATAAAATATACAGAAAAGAGGACACCCCATGAGCAAAGTAACCATAATCACCGGCGGTACATCTGGAATCGGAAGAGGGATTGCGGAGAAAATTCTGGAAAATTCTGCGTCGGACGATATTTTATATGTGAGCTATGGACATAACACGGAGCAGGCGGAGGAATTTCTTCATGCACAAACAGAGGAAAATCAGAAAAAAATCCGGTTGCTCCAGGCTGATATGTCATCCTATGATGAAATGATGAAATTTGTATCCCGGGTCAAAGAAGAAGCGAGCCATGTAGACTGGCTGATAAACAACGTAGGAATCAGCACCTATGCGAAATATGAAGACTACACCTTCAACGAATGGACCAAAATTGTGAATACCAACCTGTCTGTTCCGGTATTTCTGGTGAAAGAACTTCGCCCCATTATGAGCGAAGGCGGCAGCATTCTTTTTACAGGCTCCTACGCAGGACAGCAGGCTTATTCCTCATCCCTGGTGTATGGTGTCACCAAATCCGCCATTCATTTCCTTACCAAATCTCTGGTAAAAGAACTGGAACCAAAGCAGATCCGGGTCAATGCCATTGCCCCGGGATTTATTGAAACCAGCTGGCATAAGAACCGCACTCCGGAAAGCTATGAACGCATTAACCGTAAGATTGCACTTCACCGCTTTGGTGAGATCTCAGAAGTGGCAGATATGGCATACGAAGTTCTGAAAAATGGATACATGAATGGAAGCGTTGTAGACATTCATGGCGGATATGACTATTTCTAAAAAGAATCCTGTGATCTGATTCCAAATAAAAAATCTGCACCCGGATTATATTCGCGAAGTGATTAACAAAAACAAAATTCACAAATATAGTTCGGGATTTTTCTAAATATAAAATTTCTGGAATTAATTGATTTTAAGAAGATAGTGTGCTAAAGTATTTATAATGTTGTGCGAAAGCGAGGAGAAAACATTGCACAAAAGTGATGAAAAATACCAGGCTTACGTAAAAATCCTAGAGGAAGAACTGGTTCCTGCAATGGGATGTACCGAACCCATTGCCATTGCCTATGCAGGCGCAGTGGCGAGAAAAACTTTAGGTAATCTGCCGGAACAGCTGGATATTAAAGTAAGTGGAAATATTATCAAAAATGTAAAAAGCGTCATCGTTCCCAATACTGGCGGCATGAGGGGAATTGCAGCTGCTCTGTGCGCGGGTGTAATCGCAGGCGATGCGGAAGCGCTCCTTGAAGTAATTGCAAGAGTAACATCCGGTCAGAAGGAAGAAATCAAGTCCTACATGGATCAGGTGAAACCCAGGATCACTCCGGCATCCACCGGGCATGTATTTGAAATCGATCTGACCGTAACCAAAGGTACTGAAACGGCCCGTGTCCGCATTGTAGATACGCACACCAACATCATCCTTATTGAGAAAAACGGCCAGCCTGTTTTCCGGAAAGATGTCTGTTCAGGTAAGGAAGAGAAAAAGACCGACCATTCCATATTAAACATAGAAGACATTATCGACTTTGCCAATACTGTTGACACAGAAGATGTAAAGGAGGTTCTGGAGCGTCAGATCCGTTACAATACAGCCATTTCTGAGGAGGGACTTCGTGGAAACTATGGAGCGAATATCGGAAAAGTCCTTCTTCACACCTACGGCGACAATATTAAGATCCGTGCCAGAGCCAAGGCAGCAGCCGGTTCCGATGCCCGAATGAATGGCTGCGAGCTTCCTGTGGTGATCAACTCCGGAAGCGGCAATCAGGGCATGACTGCCAGCATTCCGGTCATTGAATTTGCCAGAGAGTTGCAGGTTTCCCATGACAAATTGCTTCGCGCCCTGGTGCTTTCCAATCTTGTAACCATTCATCTGAAGACGGGAATCGGAACTCTTTCTGCCTATTGCGGTGCAGTAAGTGCAGGCTGCGGAAGCGGTGCAGGAATTGCTTATCTCTACGGCGGCGATTATGAAGTAATTGCACATACAATCGTGAATTCCCTGGCAATTGTTTCCGGAATCATCTGTGACGGAGCGAAAGCCTCCTGCGCAGCCAAGATTTCAGCAGCAGTCGATGCCGGAATCATGGGCTATGAAATGTACATACAGGGACAGCAGTTCTATGGCGGTGATGGAATCGTTACCCACGGTGTGGAAAATACCATCCGGAACGTGGGACAGCTGGCGAAGGAAGGTATGTGCGAAACGGATAAAGAGATTATCCGGATTATGGTAGAGCGTGGTTGAAAAAGGCTTTCTGCAAGATGTGCGCCACAATTTGCGGGAGCTTGCGGAAATACTTTTTCAAACAGGTTCTAGGAAAAGGAGATGAAGGGAAAACACTATGAAGTGGAAATACATATTAAAAAGAATACTGATTGCCATTCCCACTTTTTTCGGAATTACCATATTGGCCTATTTTATTCTGAATATGGCGCCTGGTTCACCGCTGGATGCACTTCTGGCAGATCCGGGAATTACTCCGGCAGAGCTGGAACGTAAGAGAGTGGCACTTGGACTGGATCAGCCGGTGATCATTCAGTATTTTACCTGGCTGAAACAATTGCTTACGGGAAATCTGGGATTTTCCTACAGCACCCAGAGACCGGTGGCAGCGATGATACTGGAGCGTCTTCCGGCTACTGCGATTCTGGCAGCAAGCTCCATTGTACTGTCATTGATCGTATCCATTCCTCTTGGAATCTTTGCTGCCTCCAGGCCGAATTCAGGAAGAGATTACTTTTCCGGCGGTCTGTCTATGCTGATGATGGCGACTCCGAACTTCTTTGTAGGACTGGTATTTATTTATCTGTTCGCCATTGTGTTTAACATTCTTCCATCAGGAGGAATGTACAGCTCAAGCGGAGCTCATACATTCGGAGATCTGATGAAGCACATGATCCTGCCTTGTCTGGTCCTTTCCTTTCAGCAGATTGGAGGATGGGTAAGGCACATGCGAAGCAGTATGCTGGAAGTTATGCAGGACGACTACATTCGTACCGCCAAGTCCAAAGGTCTTACCAAATGGAAAGTGATCATGAAGCACGCCTTGAAAAATGCCCTTACACCGGTCGTTACAGTTGTGGGAATGTCCATTCCTTCTATTGTAGGCGGTGCAGTTGTAACCGAGCAGGTTTTCGGATGGCCGGGAATTGGTTCTCTTATGGTAACAGCAATCAACGGACGAGACTACCCGGTTATTATGGGAATCACGGTTATGATAGCGGCAGCGGTTCTTATTGCGAATATTCTCACTGATGTTGCATACGGAATTCTGGATCCGAGAATCAGCTATAAATAAGGGAGGATAGAAGACAGAAATGAAAAAACAGAAAAACGAAAATGTAAGCTATCTTTCCGAGGTACTTGATAAACTGAAAGAACACAAAATGGCTATGGTAGGTCTGGTGGTCCTGATCGTGGAAATCCTGATGGTGGTTTTTCTTCCCATGATCTTGAAACTGGATCCTTATACTTCAGATTACACTGCCTTTTCTGCAGCTCCGGGAGGAGCGCACATCCTTGGAACTGATGCTATCGGGCGTGATGTTTTTGCCCGTCTGATGTATGGCGGAAGAACCTCTCTGCTGGTTGGTTTTGTTTCCACACTGATCAGCTGCGCAATTGGAGTTCCTCTTGGCCTGGTTGCTGGTTATGCCAGAGGAAAGGCAGAAGCAGTTATTATGCGAATTGCAGATATTTTTATGTCTTTTCCATCAATTGTGCTGATCCTGGTGCTGGTTGCTGTTCTGGGACCGTCTGTCTGGTCTGTAACCTGTGTCATCGGTGTGCTCGGCTGGACACAGTTTGCCAGACTGATCTATGCAAATGTACTTTCCGTATCCGAGAAAGAATATGTAGAATCTGCAAGGGCAATTGGTACCTCCAATTTCAAGATCGTGACAAAGTATGTTCTTCCAAACTCTTTTGCCCCGATCCTGATCGCAATCACATTCCAGATGGCGAGTGCCATCCTTTCTGAATCATCGTTAAGCTTCCTTGGCATGGGTGTACAGCCGCCGGGAGCAAGCTGGGGAAATATGCTCTACGATGCGCAGTCCATTACTGTGCTTTCCCAGAAGCTGTGGATCTGGCTTCCGCCGGGACTTGCACTTCTGATCACGGTGTTAAGTATTAATTTTCTGGGCGACGGCATCCGCGATGCGCTGGATCCGAAAATCAAACTGTAATGTCTCAGGATCATGAAGGTCTTGATGCAAGACCGGACAGTCCGTTGACATAAGATTGGTTCCGGGAGTTTCCCGGACTGATTTGCTTCACAAAACCTGTCAGAGAAAAACATCCCTGACAAAAGAAAAAAGGAGGAGACCTATGAAATTCAACATGAAAAAGGCTGCAGCGCTCCTGCTTGCAGGAAGCATGGTAGCAGGTTATGCTGTTCCGGCTGCTGCTGAGGCAGAGGAAAAAGTTGTAACAGCTGCTATGGACCAGGCATGGGATACCATGATGCCGCTGAACACCACAAGCAACTACACCCGTTTTATCTGTGACCAGATTTATGACCGCCTGACACAGACAAACGCAGACGGTTCCATTGAGGGACGCCTTGCTGAGTCCTGGACTGTAAACGATGCCAGTGACGCAGTTACCTTTAAGCTTCATGAAGACGCAGTATGGTCTGATGGTGAGCCGGTTACAGCAGAGGACGTTGTATTCAGCTACCAGATGTATTCTGATCCGTCTGTAGAGGCAAAGAGCCGTTATCACCTGGAGTACATTGCCGGTGTGGATGATTCCGGAGCAGAGCTTTCCGAGGATTCTATCGAAGTAACTGCAGACAGCGATTATGAAGTAACCTTCAAATTAAAAGAGGCTATGTATCCTGATACATTCCTGCAGGATATCGACACTGTTTTCATCATCCCGAAACATATATTTGAAGGAAAAACAGCAGAAGAGATCAATGCTCCTGACCTTTGGGCAAATCCGGTAGGTTCCGGCCCATTCATCTATGACAGTGAGATCAATGGTGAGCGTATGGAGTTCACAAAGAACGAAAACTACTATCTTGGAACTCCAAATATTGACCGTCTGATCATCCGTGTAGTACCGTCTGCAAACGTTCTTTCCGGTCTTATGAACGGCGAGCTTGATTTGATCGGATTCGGTTCCGTACTGACTGATGACTGGGAAACAGCCAAGTCCCAGGATAACCTGGTAACAGAGTCTGTTCCTACCACTTCCTATACCACTCTGATCTTCAATACTCAGAAGGAATATCTTACTCAGGAAGTTCGCCAGGCACTGAATATGGCAATCAACCGTGACGTACTGGTAAATGGTCTTCTTATGGGAGAGGGAACTCCGATCATGACCCCGATCGCACCGGTAAGCCCATACTACAATGACAAAGTTCAGGTTCAGTACGATCCTGAAAAAGCAAAAGAGATGCTTGCAGAAGCAGGCTTCCCGGCTGGACAGACACTGAAATTTTTCATCTCCTCTGGAAGCAGCATTACCGAGAGATGTGCAGCCCTGATCGTACAGGATTTTGCAAATGTCGGTGTAAATGTAGAAATTGAGCAGATGGACTTTGCAACTCTGATGAGCCGTATGCTTGACGGCGAGCATGATCTTGGAATCATTGGTTCCGGCGGAACTCTTGACCCAAGTGAGAGCCGTGAAATGATCTATCCGGAAAGCTCCTGCAACTTCTGCCAGCTTCAGGATACAGAGCTTTCTGACCTGATCGACAAAGGAAACGCAGAGCTTACTTTTGAAGCAAGAAAACCATACTTCGATGAGTATCAGGAAAAGGTTGTAGAAAAAGCAGCTATGGGCTACTTATATACAAAGAACCTTCTTACCGCTTACAACAAGAGCATGAAGAACCTGAACGTTGCAGACTTTAATTGTCTGAACTGGTCTTCCTGGGAGTGGGATAAAGAGTAATAAAAATGGGAAACAGGACAAAAGCGGATAAAGCTTTTGATCCTGGAACCCGCCAAATATGAGAGAAAAGACTCTCATGTCTGGCGGATTTCAGGAGCTGTGAAAGAATCACAGTGAGTTAATTAAGAGAAAAAGGAGTACAGCTATGGCATCTTTACTTTCAGTAGAGAATTTACAGGTACAGTTTCAGACAAAAAAAGGCATTAACACAGCCGTTGACGGTGTAAGCTTTTCTGTAGAAAAAGGCAGGATCCTCGGAATTGTAGGAGAGTCCGGATGCGGAAAAAGTGTCACATCCATGTCTATCCTTCAGCTTCTTGGAAGCAACGCCCGGATTTCCGGCGGCAGCATCAAACTGGATGGAAAAGAACTGATAGGGCTTCCGGAGAAAGAGATGTGCAGGATCCGCGGAAATGATATTGCCATGATTTTTCAGGATCCAATGACTGCCCTGAATCCGACTCTGACTATTGGAACCCAGCTGATGGAACCAATTATGCTCCACCAGAACTGCGGTAAAAAAGAAGCCTGGACAAGAGCTGTGGACGTTCTGAAAAGAGTTGGGATCGCTGCTCCGGAGAAGCGGATGAAGGAATATCCGCATCAGCTTTCTGGCGGTATGCGCCAGCGAGTGATGATCGCCATGGCAGTATCCTGCGAGCCAAGACTTCTTATTGCAGATGAGCCTACCACAGCCCTGGACGTAACCATCCAGGCACAGATCCTGGAGCTGATGTGTGAGCTCAGGGAAAAAATGGGAACAGCCATTATGCTGATTACCCATGATATGGGGGTAGTAGCAGAGACCGCAGACGATGTGCTTGTTCTTTATGCAGGAAAAGCAGTAGAATACGGCAGCATTGAGGATATTTTTGAAAGACCGAAGCATCCTTACACACAGGGACTTTTGAACTCTATTCCCCGCCTTGATGAGGATGTAGAGCTGCTGAATACCATTGAGGGCACCGTTCCGGCACCGGACGCCATGCCTGCAGGCTGCAGATTTGCTCCCCGATGTCCTTACGGAAAAGACCGCTGCATGAAAGAAAAACCAGGCGTTTACCATGCTGGAAATTCTCTGGTAAGCTGCTTCAGATACGAGGGTGAGAAATAATGAGTGAGAACACAGGAATCTTATTGGAAACAAAGGATTTATCCAAATATTTTACGGCAAAAAAAGGGCTTCTGAACCGTAATCCATCTGTAGTAAAAGCAGTAGACCATGTAAGTCTTTCTGTGAGAAAGGGTGAGACACTGGGCCTGGTCGGAGAGTCCGGCTGCGGAAAATCCACTCTGGGAAGAACTATTCTCCGCCTGATCCCGGCAACAGAGGGCCAGGTTATGTACAATGGGGAAGACATCCTTACCTATGATAAGAAAAAAATGTGGGAAATGCGCCGGAAGCTGCAGATTATTTTCCAGGATCCATATAGCTCCCTGAATCCCAGAATGACCGTTTATGATCTGATCAGTGCCCCTCTTGAGGTGTATAAAGTGGGGACTAAGGAAGAACGCAGGGAAATGGTGGAAGAGATCCTTCAGGAGGTTGGACTGGATAAACAGTATCTGAATCGTTTTCCTCACGAGTTTTCAGGCGGTCAGAGGCAGCGAATCGGAATTGCAAGGGCACTGATCCTGAATCCGGAATTTGTTGTCTGTGATGAGGCAGTTTCCGCACTGGACGTATCTGTCCGCGCGCAGGTGCTGAATCTTATGAGAAATATGCAGCAGAAGAAAAATCTGACCTACCTGTTTATCTCCCATGACCTGAGTGTAGTCCGCCATATCAGTGACAGAATTGCAGTTATGTATCTTGGAAGTGTGGTTGAGGTTGCAGAAAAAGCCCAGCTTTATTCCAATCCGATGCACCCCTATACAAAAGCTCTTCTTTCTGCAATCCCGCTTCCAGATGTGAAGAAGAAACGTCAGCGTATCATTCTGGAGGGTGACGTGCCAAGTGCCTACAATCCACCGTCAGGATGCAAATTCCATACCCGCTGTCCCTATGCAACAGACCGCTGCAGGCAGGAAGCTCCTGTGCTTCAGGAGGTGGAAAAGGGGCATAAAGCAGCCTGCCACAGGGCTTTGGAGCTTGCCTGAAAATTTATTTCCTGCAATCTGCAGGCTCCGCAAATTGTGACGTACATCTTGCAGAAAGCTTTTTTTAAACATGTTCTGGAGCTTGCTGAATAGTTACATATCAGGAAGGATAATACCGGTTTTTCGAAGAATTCCATTAAAGGGATAGCTTCGGGAAACCGGTATTTTTTTAAGTTATTTTTGTTTAATTTGACGTTATTTTCGTTGCTTTATTGAAAAAAAATTCATTTTTTGCTAAATTATATATAAATATGGAGTATTCTGATTTTGTTTAGAAATATTCCAAAATTTCGAAAGGGGATGGAATGGTGGAAAACAGAAATAACAGATTGCTGAATGCGAAATTAAACAAGTATATCGTTCCAGGTATTATGATGTCGCTGGCACTTCAGCTTGGAAACATTGTGGACACCATCTTTGTAAGTAATTTAATTGGTGTAGAAGCAATGTCCGCAGTTACAATGAGTCTTCCGGTTGAAACGATAGTTCAGCTTACTGGTTACTGTCTGGGTGTGGGAGGTTCCATAGCCGCAGGAAATATGCTTGGTAAACGTGACAAAGAAGGGGCCTCGAGATTGTTTTCAGCCACTTTCATCGTCACACTCGTGGTGGGATTGCTGTTTTCACTCATTGCATTTCCTGCCGCAGGACCTATTGCCAGATTTCTGGTATCTGGAGACGGAGTTTTGACAACTTATACAAGAGACTATATCCGCATCAGCATGTTAGGTGCACCGGTAATCGGAATTGGTCTGATGATGGTAAATTACCTTGGGGTGGAAAACCATCCGGAGCTTGCTTCTGTTTATCTGATCGCAGCCAACGTGATAAATCTTGTGCTGGATTACATATTTCTTAGATTTACACCACTTGGAGTCACAGGTGCATCCTTATCAACGGTACTTGGCTTCCTTTTTGCCATGGTGGTTTTTCTTTTCTACATTCGCTCAGATAAGAGGAATATCAGTTTCGTGCGGCTGAATGCAAAGGATTTCGGAATCGTGAAGGAAGCGGTGGTTACAGGTGTGCCCATGCTTGTTTTCATGGCAACCAATTTTGTAAAAGCCCTTGGCCTGAACACCATCATCATGAATCAGATCGGGGAAGACGGAATGGCAGTATTTACGGTCTGTGACAATGTTTTGCTGATCGTGGAAATGCTTACAGGCGGAATCATTGGTGTAATTCCTAATGTTGCAGGAATTCTTTTTGGAGAAAAAGACTATGTGGGAATCCGTGTCCTGTGCAAAAAAATGCTGAAATACAGCTACATCGTGCTGGCAGTCATATTCGTTCTGATCATGCTGTTTACAGAACAGATCACCATCATGTTCGGAGGCGGCGGAGAGCTGGGACGGGAGATGGTTCATGCACTGCGTATTTTTGCTCTGTGTGTAGTGCCTTATCTCTGGAATAAATTTACCGTAAGCTATTATGAATCTATTGAAGAGACTGCAATTGCAAGCTTTGTTACCTTCCTTGAAAACGCAGTGGCAGTTCTTCCTGCAACATTTATAGGAATTTCTATCTGGAAACAGATTGATGGAATCGGTACAAATGGAATTGGTGTTGCATTTGTTGCCACAGAGGTCATAACCCTGATCGCAGCCTGGATTTTTCGAAAGATCAAACACAAAAACTCTACCTTTTATATTGTTCCTGATCAAAATCCCGGAACCAATCTTGATTTTTCCATTAAGAGCACCATGGAAGAAGCTGGCGCGGTTAACAGAAAAATCCTGGAGTTCTGCAAGGAAAACGGTGTATCCGGAAACAGAGCCAATCTTGCTGCCGTGTGTGCAGAAGAAATGACTGTGAATATCATTAAATTTGGTGGAAAAACTTCCAACTGGATCGACATCAACCTTTCCCTGGAGGATGACATTTGCCAGTTAAGGATAAGAGACAACGGAGTGAATTTTAATCCGCTGGAATACAGCTATGACCATGAGGAGTTTGATATCCATGGAATTGAGCTGGTGAAAAAGATTTCAAAATCAATGGATTATATCCGCGCAATTGATATGAATAATACTATAATATCATTTTAGGAGGTGCAGGAAATGTCTGACATTAACGAAAAGAGCAATTTTGTTTTTGAATTTCAGCCTGTGACAAAGTTGTTTGAAGAGCAGGTGCGGCTTCATCCTGACAAATGTGCTGTAGCTTCCAGCAAGGAAAGCTTTACCTACGCACAGCTGAACGAAAGGGCAAACAGAATTGCAAATTCTCTTATTGAAAAAGGCGTTGGCTGTGAAAAAATCGTAGGTGTGGTACTGGAGCGCTGTTGTGACTTTTACGCAGTCCGTCAGGGTATTTTGAAGGCTGGTGGCGCATTTGCTGTTGCAGCCCCGGATTATCCCGATGACCGTGTGCAGTTCATTTTTGAAGATGCAGGAGTTCCCTTTATTATCACCACAAAGGAGATCGCGAAGGAGCGCCAGGAGCTGTTTTCCAAGCTTTCCTGTACGGTGCTTCTGCTTGAAGAACTGCTGGAAAATTCAAATGCCGGGAACCCGGATACCCAGATTAAGGAACATGATCTTTGCTACTGTATTTACACCTCCGGTTCTACTGGAAAACCAAAAGGTGTTATGATCGAGCATATCAACCTTGCCAATTTTGTAAATCCCAATCCAAAGAATGCAGAAACCTATGGCTATGTAAGCAGGGGAAGCGTTTCCCTTTCCATGGCAGCCATGACATTTGATGTTTCGGTGCTTGAGGAATTTCTCCCCCTCACCAATGGAATGACCGCAGTGATCGCAAGCGATGAAGAGATCCTGAATCCCATTATGTTTGGAGATTTAATTGTAAAAAATAAAGTGGATATTATGACCACAACTCCTACCTATCTTTCCAATATGATCGATCTGCCCCAGCTTCAGGAAGCAGCTGCCCAGATCAAGGTATTTGACGTAGGAGCAGAAGCATTCCCGCCTGCACTTTTTGACAAGATCCACGCAGTAAACCCGGATGCTTATATTATGAACGGCTATGGACCAACCGAGACCACCATCAGCTGTACCATGAAGGTGATCACCGACAGCAAAAATATTACCATCGGAGAGCCAAACGGCAACGTTCAGGTGTACGTGGTTGACAAAGAGAACAGGATTCTTCCGGACGGAGAGACAGGAGAGCTTGTAATTGCAGGTCTTGGTGTAGGTCGGGGCTATATCAATCTGCCGGAGAAAACAGCAGAAGTTTTCATCACTCTCAACGGCGAAAGAGCCTATAAAACAGGAGATCTTGCAAAGATCACTCCAGATGGTGAGATCGAATTTTTCGGAAGAATTGACAATCAGATCAAGCTTCGCGGTCTCAGAATCGAGCTTGGTGAGATCGAGGAGGTTGTTAACAGCTTCGAAGGAATCATCACCAGTATTACAGTACCGGTGGATAATAAATATCTTTGCTGCTACTTTATGGCAGACCGTGAGATCGATGTTGAAGCGCTTACCGCTTATGCGTCAGAATCCCTGGCTCATTACATGGTTCCGGATGTTTTCATCCAGCTGGAAAAAATGCCTTTAACACAGAATGGCAAAATTGACAAAAAAGCATTGCCCAAGCCGGTGGCGCAGCCCAGAAATCTGAAAGAGCCGGAAAATCCAATGCAGAAGAAGATTTTTGACATTGTGGCAAAAGTAGTAGAAAACGACTTCTTCGGAATCGACACCAGCTTTTATAAGGCCGGTCTTTCCTCCATCAGTGCAATGAAGCTCTGCGTCCTGATCTCAGAGGAATTTGGTGTTACCGTAAAAACAAGCGATATCCACGAGAACAATACCGTGGAGAAGCTGGAAAAATATGTCATGCTGGCGCCGAAGCTCAGAACCTACGAAAAGAGAGAGGTTTATCCTCTTACCGGTTCCCAGAAGGGTATTTTTGCAGAGTGCAGCAAAAATCCTGAGAGTACCGTATACAATATCCCCTTCCTTTTTGAACTGGATCCTGCAGTGGATACCCGGAAATTATCCGATGCAATTGCCAGAATGGTAAGTGCCCATTCCTACCTGCTCACACAGGTATATCTTGATGATAATGGGGAGATGGTACAGCGCCCTGGAAATGAGACATTTGTGCCGGAAGTGATCGAGACCACAAATGAGAAATTTGCCAGCCAGAAGGAAAGCCTTGTACGTCCGTTTAAGCTGGAAAAAGGACGTCTCCTTCGTGTGGCAATTTATGTGACAGAAGATAAGAAATACCTCTTTACAGATTTCCACCATATTATTGCTGACGGCAACTCTTATGATATCATTTTCGAGGATATCAATAAGGCCTATATGGGTGAAAAACTGGAAAAAGAGTCCTATACCGGATTTGATGCGGCTCTTGACGAAGAACAGCAGATGAAAGAGGGCAAATACAAAAAAGCCGAGAAATATTATGACAGTATTTTTGAAGGAATTGAAACGGAATCCCTCCCAATGCCAGACCTGAATGGAAAAGCTCCTGAAAAAGGTTATCTGGAGAAGACCATGGGTCTGAAAGAAGAGGCCATTCTTTCCTATTGCGAGAAGCTGGGTGTTACCCCGAATATTTTATTTACAGGTCTGTTCGGCATCCTTATGGCAAAATACTCCAATGCAGAGGATAGTCTGTTTTCCACGATTTATAATGGACGAAACGATTCCAGGCTTGAAAACACAGTCTGCATGCTGGTAAAAACCCTTCCTGTTTATTGCAAATTCGACCCGAAGACCACCGTACAGGCGTATATGGCAGAGCTTTCCGAGCAGATGCTGTCCTCCATGGCAAACGATATTTTCCCATTTTCCGATATCTGTGCAAAATATGGGCTGAATTCGGATCTTACATTTGCATACCAGGCAGAGCTCAGTGACGATTATCCAATCGGAGACACCATTGCCAGAGGCCACGATCTTTCCCTGGATATGGCGAAAATGCCTCTGCTGATCCAGGTAAGAGAGTACAACCACACTTATGTGCTTACAGCAGAATACCGAAGCGACATGTACAGCCAGGCCTTTATTGACGGAATTCTGGATTCCTATGAAGCTGCCATGAGCTCCATGCTGAAAACAAAATATGTTTCTGAAATCTCTGTGATCTCTCAGAGTGGGGTAAACAAGATCGCAGAATTCAATCATACAGAAAACGAATTTGACAGAAGCAAAACCATTTCTGACATGTTCGCTGAATTGGCAGAGACCATTCCGGACCACACAGCAGTGGTATTTAAAGACCGGAAATATACATACAAAGAACTGGACGAGCTCAGCGACAGACTTGGAAAATATATTGCATCCCAGGGAATCGGCAGGGAGGATGTAGTCTCCATTCTGATCCCCCGCTGCGAATACATGGCCATCGCACCAATGGGCGTAATCAAAGCCGGTGCAGCATACCAGCCTCTTGATCCTACATATCCGAAAGACCGTCTGATGTACATGCTGGAAGATTCTGCTGCGAAGCTTTTGATTGCAGACAGAGAGCTTCTGCCACTGGTAGACGGCTATCAGGGACCTGTTTTATTTACAGATGAGATTCCGCAGCTGGAAGACCGTGATGTGGAACTTAAGAAGCCAGAGCTTCATGATCTGTTTATTTTACTGTACACCTCCGGCTCCACTGGTGTGCCCAAAGGCTGTATGCTGGAATATGGAAATATCACTGCATTCTGCCACTGGTACAAAAAGTATTACCATGTAGATCACAGCTCCAAAATAGCAGCTTATGCGTCCTTTGGTTTTGATGCTTCCATGATGGACATTTACGGTGCAATTGCAAACGGTGCAGAGCTTCACATTATTCCGGAAGAAATCCGTCTTGATTTCATTGCACTTCAGCGTTATTTTGAAGAGAATGGCGTTACCCATTCCTTTATGACTACACAGGTGGGAAGACAGTTTGCAATGGAAATGAGCTGCGAGAGCCTGCAATATCTTTCCATAGGCGGAGAGAAGCTTGTTCCTATGGAGCCGCCGAAGGATTATAGATTCTTTAATGCTTATGGCCCTACAGAGTGTACAATTTTTACAACCATATTTGAAGTAGATAAGTACTATTCCAACATTCCAATTGGAAAGGCACTTGATAACTTCAAGCTTTATATAGCCGATAAGTTTGGTCATCTGCTTCCATACGGTGCCTGCGGTGAACTGATGATTTCCGGATGGCAGGTTTCCAGAGGTTATCTGAATAAACCGGAGAAAACTTCGGAAGTTTATACGAAGAATATTTATGACGATGCAGAAGGCTATGAAGTCCTGTATCATTCCGGTGATGTTGCCAGATATCTTCCAGATGGAAATATCCAGATCATTGGAAGAAAAGACTCCCAGGTTAAGGTCAGAGGCTTTCGAATTGAGCTTTCCGAGGTTGAGGAGGTCATAAGAAGATACGAAGGCATAAAGGATGCGACCGTAGTAGCTTTTGATGATCCTAATGGCGGTGGAAAATACATTGCAGCTTATGTAGTATCTGACAGTCAGGTTGACATAAATAAGCTGAATGATTTCATCAAAGAAACCAAGCCTCCATATATGGTTCCGGCAGTTACCATGCAGATCGACAAGATTCCGCTGAATCAGAACCAGAAGGTAAACAAAAAAGCCCTTCCACTGCCAGAGCGAAAAGTGGAAGAAATCGTGAAACCGAAGAATGAGACCCAGCAGAAGCTGTTTGACTGTATTGCTGAGGTTCTTGGCTATACCGAATTCGGCATTACCACAGATATTTACGAGGCAGGACTGACCTCTATCACTGCTATTAAGCTGAATATTCTTATTTCCAAAGCTTTTGACATTGTGATAAAAACATCTGACATCAAGGATCACCCAACCATTCAGATGTTAGAGGGCTTTGTGAAGACTGCCGGAAAAGAAACCAAGAGGGAAATCCAGGAAAATTATCCTCTCACCAATACCCAGGAGGGAATTTTCATCGAGTGTACAGCCAATATGGGATCCACCATTTACAACATCCCATATCTTCTGAAGCTTGATAAAAAGGTTGACCTGGATAAGCTGGCAGAAGCAATTGACAGCACCGTTGCAGCTCATCCTTACCTGAAAACCCGTCTCTTTATGAGCGACGAGGGAGAAGTCCTTCAGAAACGTGATGATGCTTTAACCTATAAGACGCAGATTATAAATGGAATGAACCGGGAAACTCTGGTTCGTCCGTACATGCTGTTTAATGAACAGCTTTTCCGCTTTGAAATTCACAGAACCTGTGATGGAAATTATCTGTTCCTTGACATTCATCATATTGTTGCAGACGGTACCTCCCTTGGCATTATCCTGAACGACATTAACAGGGCTTACAGCGGAGAAAAGCTGGAAGTGGAAGAGTATACTTCCTATGATCTGGCCCTTGATAACAGGGATGCTCTGGCAAGTGATGCTTATAAGAATGCAGAGAACTACTATAAATCCGTTTTTGAAAATGCGGGCGGAAGCATCAACTTCTATCCGGACAAGAGCGGAGCAGCTCCAACCGCAGAGATGTATCACCGTGAGACCAGTGAGTTCTCCGTACAGGATGTGAAGGCATTCTGTAAGAAGCACGGAATTACAGAGAATGTATTCTTTATCTCTGCCTTTGGTATTACTCTTGGAAAATACAATTTCAGGAAGGATGCGGTATTTACCACTATTTACCACGGCAGAAACGATTCCAGACTTTCCGATACCGTGGGTATGCTGGTAAAGACTCTTCCTGTTTACTGTGATTTCTCAGGAAGCACTGCGGATTGCCTGAATGCTGTCCAGCAGCAGCTGATTAATTCCATGAACAACGATATTTATCCGTTCTCCCAGATCAGCCATGAGTTCAACATCAAGGCAGATGCCATGGTGATCTATCAGGGCGACAACTTCGCCTTTGATAATATCGGCGGGGAATATGCGCAGGAAGAACCTGTTCAGCTGAATGCGGCAAAGGCACCTGTTTCCATCAGTATTTCAATTGAGAGAAATAAGTTTGTCTTTGAGATTGAGTACAGAGGCGACATGTACAACGAGGAAACCATCAAATACCTTGCAGATAACCTGGAAACAACGGCAGATGGAATCCTGAGAGAATACGAGCCTGCAGACATCAGACTGATGTTTGAGGAAGAGACCAAAATGGAAGATGATCCTTCCCATGCCGGAAAGACTTTTGTAGACCTGTTCAGGGAAGCTGTTGCAAAATATCCGGACAGACCGGCGGTAAGAGATGGAATGGGCGAGCTTACCTATAAAGAACTGGATCATATGTCTGATTATGTTGCTCAGAAGCTTACGGAAAATGGCTTTGGCAGGGAAAAGGTTGCAGGTATTTTGTGCGGAAGAACAAAGGAATATGCCGTAGCTTATATCGGTGTTATGAAAGCCGGCGGCGCGTATGTTCCACTGGATCCGGAATATCCGCAGAGCAGAATCGAGTACATGCTGAAGGATTCCGAGGCAGAAAACCTGCTTGTAATAGACCGTTACCGCAGTCTGGTAGGCTTCTATGACCAGAATGTGATCAGCCTGGATGACGTGGCAGCAGAATCCAAAGACTTTGCACTTTCTGTAGAGCTTACAGCTCCGAAACCAGAGAACCTGGCTTACATGATCTACACCTCCGGTTCCACCGGAAAACCAAAAGGCGTTATGCTTGAACAGCGGAACCTGCTGAACCTGATCGAGTATATCCTTATGACAAGAAAACTGACACCCGATGATATTGTGGCAGAGTTTGCAAGCTTCTGCTTCGATGCATCCGTGATCGACCTGTTTGCTCCGCTTACTGCAGGTGCGGTACTGTACATTTTGCCAGAGAGCATACGAAAAGATGCAGTTGCTGTTGGAAAATTCATAAAAGAAGAAAAAATTACCACAGCTACCTTCCCAACCCAGATGGGCGAGCTGGTTGCAGAGCTTCTTGACGACGCTCCGAGCCTGAAATTTGTTACCCTGGGTGGTGAGAAGTTCAAATATTACCGGGATAGAACCTACCAGATGATCAATGGATACGGTCCCACAGAGAATACCGTTTCATCTACAGAGTTCCTGGTTGACAAACAGTACGACAACATCCCGATCGGTAAGTCACAGCGGAATATCCGCAGCTATATTGTGGACGAAAATATGAAACGGCTTCCAGTGGGCGCGTCTGGTGAGCTTTGCCATGCCGGACGTCAGATCGCAAGAGGATATCACAATCTTCCTAAGAAGACGGCTTCCGTATTTGTGGAAAATCCGTTCTCCGTATGCGAAGAGGACAAACGTCTTTACAGAACCGGTGATATGGTCCGCATGAAAGGTGACGGAAATATTGAATATATCGGAAGAATCGATTCTCAGGTAAAAATCAGAGGATATCGTATCGAGCTTGGTGAGATCGAGGGTGCCCTTCTGAAGCATGATCTGGTGAAGAATGCGGCTGTTATTGTAATTGAAAAAGGTGGAAACAAATATATCACAGCTTATTATACTGGTGAAACCATTCCGGAAGATGAGCTGAAGCTGTTCCTGAACCCGCTGATTCCGGATTACATGATGCCGTCCTTCTTTGTCCATCTTGAGAAAATGCCGGTGACTCCTGGCGGAAAGATCGACAAAAAGGCACTTCCGGTACCAGAAGTAACCACCACAGCAAGCACAGCCTATGTGGAGCCTGTTACTGCTGTCCAGATTAAACTTTGCGAGATATTTGAAAAAGCACTTGGCATTGAAAAAGTAGGAATTGAGGATAACTTCTTCGAACTTGGAGGCTCCTCACTTACTGCATCAAAAGTTGCTGTTATGTGCCTTTCCAAGAATATTTCCATTGTATATGCGGACATTTTCAAATATCCGACCATCCGTGAGCTTTCTGCAATCGTGGATAACAGTGAGGCATTTGAAAATCCGCAGAGTGAGAACGAATTCTCCAGCTACAATTATAACCGGATCCAGAGCGTGATTAGCGGAAATGTGGAAGAAAACGTAAACCAGGTGACAAAGGAAGAAATTGGTGATATCATGATCACAGGTGCAACCGGCTTCCTGGGAATTCATGTTCTGAAGGCTTACCTGGATAATTATGACGGTAAGGTTTACTGTCTGGTACGTAAGGGTAAATATGAGTCCATGGAGAAACGAATGATGCATATGCTGATGTATTACTTCGATAATCCATGCCAGGAACTGTTTGGCGAGCGTATTATCTGTGTGGACGGCGATATTACCTCGAAAGAACAGGTGGAGAAATTTGCAGATTACAAATTTAACACCATTATTAACTGTGCAGCCTGCGTAAAGCATTTTGCTGCTGGTGATGTACTGGAGAAGATAAATGTACACGGAGTGGAAAATCTGATTGAATTCTGTAAAAATAACGGACGCAGACTGATCCAGATTTCTACTGTTTCTGTTGCCGGAGAAGGTTCCGATGGTGTTCCGCCAATGTCCAGAGTCTTTAATGAAAACGATCTGTATATTGGACAGAACATCACAAATGAATACATCCGCACAAAATTTCTTGCAGAGAGAGCTGTACTGGAAGCTGTTTCCAGTGGGCTTGACGGAAAGGTTATCCGTGTAGGAAATCTGATGAGCCGAAATTCAGATGGTGAATTCCAGATCAACTTTATTACAAACGGATTCCTGCGAAGTCTGAGAGGATATGAGGCAGTTGGTAAATTCCCAATTGGGGCTATGCACGAAGTTACAGAATTTTCACCAATTGATTCTACTGCACTTGCAGTGTTGAGACTGGTACAGACAGACCGGAGATTTACCGTATTCCACGCCTGCAACAGCCACCATATCTATATGGCGGATCTGATCTATGCAATGCGGAGCCATGGATTTGACATTGACATTGTAAGTGATGAAGAGTTTGAGGCTGCAGTAAAAGAATTTGCAAAGAACAGTGATGATTCGGATGTTGTTTCCGGACTGATCGCGTATACGGCTCATAATGAAAATGAGATCTATACCCTGGATTACAGCAACCGGTTTACAGCACAGGTTCTTTACAGACTGGATTATAAGTGGCCGGTTACAGATGACAGATATCTGGAAAGCGCTATTGAGGCACTTGACAGACTTGCATTCTTTGATTGATTTACGCAACTTAAAGGAGGAAATTGTAATGGAAATTGTAAGTAAGACAGAGGGCAGCAAGGTAACTATGGAGATTACAGGATGGCTTGACACCCAGACTGCACCGCAGCTGGAAAAGGAGCTGTCAGCACTTGATCCTGGCACAACAAGCCTGGTATTTGACTTTGCAAACCTGGAATATATCTCTTCCGCCGGACTTCGTCTGGTAATTGCCGCTTATAAGAAGATGGCAGGCAAGGAAGGCTTCAGGATTGTAAATGTTTCTGATGAAGTGTACGATGTTTTCAGCCTTACCGGATTTGACCAGAAGATCAATATTGAGAAAAAATAAAGGTTGAATTCGTACATGGCGAAGCGTATTGCTGTGATTGGAGTGAACAGTAATCTGTCTGGAGTAGACATAGGGAATCCACGGTTACTATCCGGTTCTTTTATAGTAAGAAATGATAAAATTATATAGAATCAATATCAATACTCTTGAGGATCCCTTGCAGAATGAAAACGTTTTGGAACAAGTTGGACCAGAGAGGAGAAAAAAGGTCATCCGGTATCTTCAGCCGGATGACCGCAAAAGAAGTCTGGGCGCAGGAATTATGATCCGGAAGATCCTGAATGGGAACGGACTTTCCGAAAGCAGCCTGAAATATTCCGAAAACGGGAAGCCTTTGGCGGACCATCTCCATTTTAATATCTCCCATGCTGGAGACTATGTGGTAGGAGTAGTGTCGGATGGTGAAGTGGGATGCGACATTGAGCGGAATGTCAATGCGCCTCTGGAAATTGCGGAGCATTATTTCTATTCAGCAGAGCGGAAATATATAGAAGCTGCTTCAGACCCGGGCAAAGCTTTTTTTACACTTTGGACGTTAAAAGAGAGCTATATGAAAATGACAGGCAGGGGAATGAGCCTTCCGCTTGATTCTTTCGAGATCATTAGAAAAGATCAAGGCTTTGTTCTGGGAAAATCACCAGAAAGACCAGGCTTTTTCAGGACAATGGAATTTGAGGATTATATTTTCTCAGTGTGCATGGAAAGTGATTTTTCTTTGCCGTCCAAGGGCTTTACAGAGCTTCTGTGACACTACTGCCTTTTGTTGCTATCCAGCATGGATTGGAGCTCATTTTTAGTCAAAAAATCCTTAAGAATTATATACAAAAGACTTGACGGATATGTCCGCTGTGTGGTAAACTGTACAAGCGACATGGAAGTTAGGTCTTTTTTTTATGCCGAAAAACGGTGGCGGATACACCGAAAAGGCTGATTTAAGACCATGCAAATGAAAACACTGGAGGTGGAAGTTGTGCGCGTTAGGATTACATTAGCATGTACAGAGTGCAAGCAGCGTAACTACAATATGACCAAGGAGAAAAAGAACCATCCTGAGAGAATGGAAACCAAGAAATATTGTAAGTTCTGCCAGAGACACACAATGCACAAGGAAACAAAATAGTCACTTTAGATTGTGAGGTTAGGCTATGCAAGAAAAAGAAAAATCTGCAGGCAAGACCGCCAAGGCTAAGGAGCCGAAGAAATCCTGGTTCCAGGGGCTGAAGGCAGAGTTCAACAAAATTGTCTGGACAGACCGCGATACACTGATGAAACAGTCAGTTGTTGTTATTGTCATAACCGTAATTCTCGGTGTGATCATCAGTGTGATGGATGCAGGCATTCTGGAATGCATTAATCTTTTAATCAAATAAGGACAAAGGTGATTGTATGTCAGAAGCAAAATGGTACGTTGTCCATACCTATTCCGGTTATGAGAACAAGGTAAAGGCCAACATTGAGAAGACAATTGAAAACCGACATCTTGAGGATCAGATTCTGGAAGTACGGGTTCCTCTGGAAGACGTTGTGGAGATGCGTAATGGTGTTTCCAAGCAGGTTCAGAGAAAAATGTTCCCAAGCTATGTTCTTATCAACATGGTCATGAACGACGATACCTGGTATGTTGTCCGGAATACCCGTGGAGTGACTGGGTTTGTTGGTCCGGGATCCAAGCCTGTACCGCTCACAGAAGAGGAAATGAAGCCGCTGGGCATCAAAGATGAGACTGTCCGCGTTGATTTCGTCGAGGGCGATACTGTTGTTGTAACAGGCGGAGCCTGGAAAGAGACTACAGGCGTTGTGACTGCCATCAATCCGCAGAAGCAGCTTGTAACGATCAATGTAGAGATGTTTGGACGCGAAACACCGGTTGTAATCAGTTTCGCAGAAGTTCAGAAAATGTAACAGACAAAGGTAACACAATATCGTGGGAGGGACATACCCCCGCCAATACCACATAGGAGGTGCCGAAAATGGCAAAGAAAGTAACAGGATATATCAAATTACAGATTCCCGCTGGTAAAGCAACTCCAGCACCACCTGTAGGTCCGGCTCTTGGACAGCACGGTGTAAATATCGTTCAGTTTACAAAAGAGTTCAATGCGAGAACAGCAGATCAGGATGGTATGATCATTCCTGTAGTAATCACTGTTTATGCAGATAGAAGTTTCAGCTTCATAACCAAAACTCCGCCGGCTGCAGTTCTTCTTAAGAAAGCTGCAAACATTAAATCCGGTTCCGGCGTACCGAACAAAACAAAAGTTGCTAAAGTTACAAAGGCTCAGGTTGAGGAGATCGCTCAGCTTAAGATGAAAGACTTAAATGCAGCATCCATCGAAGCAGCAGCAAGCATGATTGCTGGTACTGCAAGAAGTATGGGAATTGAAGTAGTTGATTAATCACAAATAGTAAGTGGGAGGGCTTTTCCCCGCAAATACCACAGGAGGTTATAGAAATGAAACGAGGAAAGAAATACGTGGAAGCTGCTAAGGCAGTTGACCGCGCAACATTATACGATACTAATGAAGCTATCAGCTTAGTTAAAAAAGCTGCTGTTGCCAAATTTGACGAGACTATCGAAGTTCATATCCGCACAGGCTGCGATGGACGTCATGCAGATCAGCAGATCCGTGGTGCAGTAGTTCTGCCACACGGTACAGGTAAAACTGTTCGTGTTCTTGTATTCGCTAAGGATGCAAAAGCTGAGGAAGCTAAGGCAGCAGGTGCTGATTTCGTTGGCGCTGAGGACCTTATTCCGAAGATCCAGAACGAGGGATGGCTTGACTTCGACGTTGTTGTAGCAACTCCGGATATGATGGGTGTTGTTGGACGTCTTGGTCGTGTACTTGGACCGAAAGGTTTAATGCCTAACCCGAAGGCTGGTACTGTAACTATGGATGTTACAAAGGCTATCAATGATATCAAAGCTGGTAAGATTGAGTATCGTCTTGACAAATCAAACATTATCCATGTGCCGATCGGTAAAGCTTCCTTTACTGAGGAGCAGTTAAGCGACAACTTCCAGACGCTGATTGGAGCTATTGTAAAGGCTAGACCTAGCACACTGAAAGGACAGTATTTAAAGAGCGTTGTTATTGCTCCGACAATGGGTCCTGGAGTGAAGATCAACCCGATCAAATTAGCTTAATAGATGAGAATGAAGAGCACTCACCGCGAGGTGGGTGCTTTTTGCGTTGTGGGGTGAGGTACGCCGGGGGATGGTGCTGGGGCCGGGGGCTGGTGGCGGAACCTTGCAGGGTCTAAGAGGGCTGGTGGTTACTAAGAGCGCCCAAAGATAAGGACAAACTCGCTCCGTTGGAGCTCAGACAGTGTCCTTATCTTTGGGCAACGTAACCACCAGCCCTCTAAGTCCCTGCAAGAACCCGCCACGAAGTCCCCGGCCCCAGCACCATCCCCCGGCTGTGTATTCAAGGCGGGAAAGAGTGTAGGAGGGACGCGGACGCTGCGCTGCGCTGGTGGAGGAGGGTGTGATGGAAAGAGAGAACGCTGCGTTGGTGGTAGAGGTAGGCGGTTATAGGAAAATTAAAGAATGGTGTGATAGGATGGGATGGTGTATAATGTAGGAATAGATGAGAAAGGTGGTGCTTTGCGGATGGCAGAGTATAGAGATAGAGGGGATAGACGGACTGGCAGGTTGGAAGATGAAAGCAATCAGGCTGGAAATAAAGACAGATCAAGGGAAAGTGTCCGAAGAGGGAATATGGGGAGCGTAACAAGAGGCGGCCAAAGAGGAAATACGGATAGAGCAGCGACTGGAAGCCGGGGAGAAAATAGGGCTAGGAGAAATGGAAGCGGTAGCAGGAGTCAGCGTAAGAGACTGCAGAGGCGCAGGATGGTGGTTAGTGCGCTGATTGAGATTCTGATCCTGGTGTTGCTGGCGGGGGCTTTTTGCTGGAACAGGGGGCTGGGGGCGAAGGTTTCGGGGTTCCTGGGGAGGTTTGATGGGCCGCCGGTGAAGGAGCTGGATGTAACGGGAGTAAATAGCTCTAATGTGGTTTTGATGGATGTGAAGAGTGGCAGGGTGATCGGGGATCTGAATGGAGAGGAACGGATTTATCCGGCTTCTATGACAAAGATCATGACGGCGATTGTGGCGTTGGAAGCATTTTCGGATTTGGACGGTGAGATCACACTTAGCGATGATATTTTTTATGCATTGGATGGACAGGACGCTACACAGGCTGGGTTCCGGCCAGGGGAAAGTGTGAGGGTGCGGGATCTGGTTTATGGGGCGATGTTGCCGTCTGGAGCAGAGTGTTGTCTGGCATTGGCCGATGCGGTATCTGGATCGGAGGAGGCTTTTGTGCAAAGGATGAACCAGAAGGCGAAATCCATAGGAATGAAAGAGTCCCATTTTATGGACTGTACAGGACTCCATGACCCGGAACATTATAGTACGACTTATGATATTGCACTGCTGCTGAAATACGCGTTACATAATGATACATTCCGGGACGTGATCGAGAGCCATTTTCATTCCACTCCGGCGACTAATGTACATCCGGATGGAATTACCTATTATAGCACCATGTTTAAAAATATGTCGGATACTACGGTTACTGGCGGTGAAATCCTGGGAGGGAAAACGGGATACACGTCTGAAGCAGGACACTGTCTGGCAAGCTTTGCCCAGATCTATGACAGAGAATATATTCTAGTAACCGCGGGCGCTCCGGCGGATGCTACAGGAGTACCACATCTGTTAGATGCAAAAACAATTTATAACAGGCTTGGGGAAGCTGTGGCGGCGAAGCAAGGCTGAATGTGATGAGCCTGCTGAGGGGAAGGAGACAAAATGATTCATGTAGCGATAGTAGAAGATGAGGAAAAATATAGAGAACAATTGGTTGATTTCCTTTCCAGATATAGCAGAGAAAGGGAAATTGCCATACAGAGCAGATGCTATTGTGATGGAATTGATGTTTTAGATGAATATGCAAAACAGTTTCAAGTCATTTTGCTGGATATCCGTATGAAACATATTGACGGAATGGAAACTGCAAGAAAAATCCGAGAAAAAGATAAAGCGGTTATTATCATTTTTATTACAAACATGGCAGAGTACGCCATACAGGGATATGACGTAGAAGCCAGAGGCTTCATTCTGAAACCAGTGCGCTATAGACTGTTTTCACAACAGATGGACAGGGCATTAAGGGAACTGGAAAGTAAAAAGGTGGAATACCTGTCTTTACAGTTTCCTACGGGAGTTCGGAATGTAGGTTTGAAAGATATTTTTTATATGGAAAACAGAGAACATTATCTTCACATTCATTTGGAACACGAAATTATTACGTTTTACTGTACAATTAAGGAAATGGAAAAAAGACTGGAGGGGAAGCCTTTTTTTCGTTGCAATAGTGGTTTGATCGTAAATCTTGCAAAAGTTCAGAGTGTGAGAAACAATGAGATTCAGATACATGGCGAAACACTGACCGTAAGCAGATCCAGGAAAAAAGAGTTTATGGAGCTTCTGACGGAGTATATGGGAGAGGGAGAATATGTTTAAAGCGGGACTGCCGGGACTTCCAAGGTTAATTACAGCATTGGCACAGTGGCTGGGAATTACAGTAATGATATTGTTACTGGAAAAAAGAAAATCTAAGATTTATTCTATATTAGGAACGTTGTTGTCTGGAATAATGATTCTGGTACTGAATTTTGTAATTGTAACCTGGCTGCAGAGAAATACTGTTGAGTGGATCGTAGATATGGTGATCAGTGTCTGCTTTATGATTCTATGTATATGGGTGATTTGTGAGGTGGATTTTTTCAGTGCGGTAGGCTACGGAATGGTCGGCTTTGTTGCCGGTGAATTAGCAGCATCAGCGGAATGGCTGTTAAGTTACTGGCTTATAGGTGGAGATACTTTGTTGAATGTGGAAGCAATGGTTATATTGATTATTTCTTTTGGGGGGATGTATGGGCTTTTTTATTATTTGGAACAAAGAATTTCAGAGCATTTTACACGTATGGAAAGACGGCAGACTCTGATATTTGTTCTAGTTGCATTGCTTGCAATGATTGTTGGAAATCTGGGTTTTTACCGTGTAAACTATCGTACAACAGTGGAAATAGATGCAGGAATGATTCTGGCAGTTGTCAGAACTTTAGTAGATTTTGGAGCGATTGCTGTAATTCTTTTTCTTCAACGTAGCTGGCAGGAAGAAAACGTGAAGAAAGAACTGACAGCTATTAATCATATGCTGAATCTTCAGTACAGACAATATCTGGATTTCAAAATGAATACAGAGTATATCAGCCGTCAGTGCCATGATCTGAAACATCAGATTGCTGCACTTCGAAATGCCTGCTCGCCGGAAGAAAGGGAGTCCTATCTGAAAGAACTGGAAGCGGCAGTACAGCAGTACGATTCACAGAAAGTAACGGGGAATGCAGTTTTGGATTCGATTTTGACACAGAAACAGATGCAGTGCGCGCAGAAAAATATACAGTTTATCTGTAATGCGGATGGAAGGCTTCTACAGAATCTGGCAGTACGTGATATCAGCAATATTTTTGGTAATATTATAGACAATGCTATGGAGTGTGTTGCGAAATATGAAGAGGAAGAGGATAGGATCATTCAGGGAGCAGTGTATCAGAAAAATCAGTTTCTGATTATTCGTTTTGAAAATTGTTGCTATGAACAATTGAAATTTAAAAAAGGTATTCCGGTGACTACAAAAGAGGATAAGACAAGACATGGATATGGCGTCACCAGTATTATTTATACAGTGAAAAAATACAATGGTCATGTTCAAATCAAATGTGAAGATAATTGGTTTGTAATAAAAGTGTTGATACCAATTATGTAAGGAGAATGTCAAAATAGGTAAAATTTTTCTGCACCATATAAAATTATGTTATGGTCTCCCTTGTGAATTTTTACAGCTGCTAGAGCAAAAAACACACAGTTAAAGTAAAGTAAGACAATGTGTTTTGGGAAGATCTGCGGCTTATAGAAAAACAAGGGAGGAAAAAAGAAATGACTTTTAGTACAGAAGATGTGAAAATGGTCCTGAGTACAATTTCAGGATACCTGATTGTATTGGCAGTTCTTCTGGTTGTTGCAATTGCAGTTGCAGTAACAGTCCGCAAAATGGATAAGCTAAAGAAATGTCTGATCAGATGGCAGGCGCTGTTTGCATGGCTGCTGGCTGTAGTAGTGTGTGTAAACACAATTTGTTTCGGTGTTTATGGAGATACCTTGAATGCAGCTCTGGCTGAGAAAAAGGATATTTCAGAAGAAGCAAAAGAAGCATCTAGAAATACCGTGCAGGAGACGGCGGAGGAAGGAATCGTTCTGGCAAAGAATGAAGATAAAGTGCTTCCTGTTACAGATGTAAAAAAATTGAATGTATTTGGATGGGCTTCAACAAATCCGATTTATGGCGGATCCGGATCAGGAGCCTCTGATTCTTCAACTTCTGTATCGTTATTGCAGGGACTTGAAAATGCAGGATTTGAGTTAAACACAGAATTGACAGATTTTTATAAAAATTATGCCGATGCAAGGCCAGAAGCTGGTACCTCGGTACAGGATTACACTCTGCCAGAGCCTACAGCAGATGCATATAGTGAGGAAATGCTGGCAAATGCGAAGGATTTTTCTGATTACGCAGTAGTGGTGGTAGCTCGTGTCAGCGGAGAATGTTTTGATCTTCCGACGGATATGTATGAAGTGATCCATAACGATAGTTTTGATCCGGATAATCAGTCTATTGCAGAAAATGGAACCTATACCAATAATGGAGATTATGACGATTTTGAAAAAGGGCAGTCTTATCTGACATTGGATAAAACAGAACAGGATATGGTGGCTCTTGTATGCAAAAATTTTGATAATGTAATTGTTGTATATAATGGTGCAAACACCATGGAGATGAACTGGACAGATAAGTATCCGCAGATTAAAGGTGTACTTCTTTGTCCTGGTGCTGGAAGTACAGGATTTAATGCTCTTGGAGAAATTATTTCCGGTGAAGTAAATCCAAGTGGTAAAACAGTAGATACATGGGTGAAAGATTTAACACAGACTCCGTATTTTAATAATATTGGAGATTTTACCTATGACAACATCCAGGATTATGTAGCTGAGATTATTGCAGCAGATAATGGCTCTCTTCAGCCTGGAACTTTTGTAGATTACAATGAGAATATATATGTGGGATACAAATTTTACGAAACGGCAGCTGAGGAAGGACTGATCGATTATGATGCCCTTGTGCAGTATCCATTCGGTTATGGGCTTTCTTATACCAAGTTTTCTCAGAAAATGGGAGAGATCCAGGAAGATGAAAATGGAAATATTACGTTTGATGTAACGGTAACAAATGAAGGAGACACAGCAGGAAAGGATGTTGTAGAAGTATATTATAATCCTCCGTATACGAACGGTGGTATTGAAAAAGCTTCTGCAAATCTGATTCAGTTTGAAAAAACCAATCTGCTTCAGCCAGGAGAGAGTCAGACTATAACGGTTTCTTTCAGCCGCGATGATATGGCCTCTTTCGACAGCTATGAAAATCAGTGCTATGTACTTGAAAAAGGTGATTATAAAATCAGCCTTCGTTCAGATTCCCATAATGTACTGGATGAGAAGACTTACAAGGTATCTGACACGGTTATATATGATGAAAGCAATCCAAGAGGATCTGATGATACAGCAGCTGTAACACGTTTTGCAGATGTAGAGGGCGATGATAGCTGTGATATTACTTATCTTTCACGAAAAGACAGCTTTGCAAATTATAAAGAAGCAACAGCTGCTCCATCTGAAAAGCAGCACACTATGAGTGATGAGCTTCTTGCAACTTATGTTTCAAATGCAAATTATGATGGAACAGTTTATAATAATGATTCAGATGAAATGCCTGTTACCGGAGCTAAGAATAATGTGAAACTAGCAGACTTGAGAGGTTTGGATTATGAAGATCCAAAGTGGGATGATCTGCTTGATGAGCTGACTTATGATGAAATGGAAAATATGATCGAATTTGGTGGCTGGCATACAGCGGCAATCAAATCTATCGATAAAATTGCGACTGCAGAATGTGACGGACCAGCAGGTGTTAACAACTTTATGACACAGCATTATGGAACCTCATATTGTGTGGAGGTAATGCTTGCACAGACCTGGAGTAAAGAAATTGCTGAGAAATTTGGTGAAGCAATGGGACAGGAATATGCAGATATTGATAACTACGGCTGGTATGGACCTGCTATGGACACACACCGTTCAGCATTTGGTGGACGAAATTTTGAGTATTATTCAGAAGATGGTGTGCTTGGTGGCTATATTGGTGCAGCTGAAATTAATGGTGCCGCAACAAAAGGCGTGTATGCATATCTGAAACATTTTGCATTGAACGACCAGGAAATTAATACCAGGGAAATGCTCTGTACCTGGACGACCGAACAGGCAATGCGTGAAATTTATCTGAAACCATTTGAACTGGCTATAAAGAATTTTGAAGGAACAAGCATTGGTGTTATGGTTGCGTTTAACTTTGTTGGAACAACATGGGTTGGGGCAAGTAAGCCATTGATGACAGAAGTTCTTCGTGACGAATGGGGATTCCGTGGAGCTGCGATTACAGACTATTTTGGCGGATATGGTTATCAGAATGCAGATGCTGGTGTACGTGCAGGAACTGATCTGATGTTAAATATGGTCAGCCAGTTTGCACATATTACAGACAAGAGTGCTACTATGACAAAAGCTCTTCGCCAGGCATCTAAAAATATTTTGTATACGGTAGTGAACAGTGGTGCTTATACAGAGCAGGCATATCAGAACGCAACAAAGATGCCTGCATGGAGAAAAACATTTATCACAGTGGATGTGATTCTGGGAGCACTTCTGGTTGCTGCGGAAATTGCAGTAGTTATGAATTATAGAAAAAAGAAGAGAGAACAGGGAAATAAAGAAAAATAATAGTTACTGGTTTCGGCGTGAACAGTAACAAATAATATCCTGCAAATGAGCAGCATAAAAAAGAAAGCTTGATTTTTTTTAATTCCGGCAGACAGATGGGAAATGTTACAGGTTACTTGATGTATAGTAACGGAAAATTCTCATTTGCCTGCCGGAATTTTTGTGAAATAAATCATGTATTTGAATGATTTTACGTTATAGTTCTCAGAAATTTTGTAATAATTAATTTGGAAAAATATTTTGCAGAATACTGTCAGAAAATTATAGAATGTATCTATAATTAGATAGCCGCGTGAAGAATCGAGGCAATATCTTCTTTCTCCAATTTCTGAAAGAACCCAACATGCCCATTTCTTCCGTATACGCATTTTTCAGCCATTTCTTCAATCTGAGCATCTGTTGGGCGGATTCCAAGCTCTGTAAGGGTGGTTGGCATGCCTATAGAGTGGCACCAGGTCTCCCAGGCAGTGATGGATGCGAGAACAGTATCCGTAATATCAGAATCGCTGGTCTGGGAAGCATCAATTCCGAAAACCTTCTCACCAAACTGTGCAAATCTTCCCGGATTTGTCTTATACACATATCTAGCCCAGCTTCCCCAGACAGATGCAAGTCCGGCTCCGTGAGCTACATCAAACATACCGCCGAGTTCATGCTCAATCTTATGTGTGGCGAAATCAGATACCCTTCCGGCACCGGTCAGACCGTTATGGGAAAGGCTTCCGGCCCACATGAGAGTAGCCCGGGCGTCATAGTTCTCAGGGTCTTTTACAGCAACCTGGGCGGCATCACGAACGGAAATCATCAGTCCCTCTGCAATCCGGTCAGTAAGGATGGTATCTGTGTCTGTAGGGGTAAAATAACGCTCCATAGTGTGCATCATAATATCAGCTGCGCCGCTGGCTGTCTGGTAAGCGGGAAGACTATAGGTAAGTTTGGGGTTCATAATAGCAAATTTAGGGCGGGAGCAGTCGTGCCCGTAGGAACGTTTCATCATACCATCTTCAATGGTGAGAACCATAGAAGAAGACATTTCAGAGCCTGCGGCAGCGATTGTAAGAATAACGCCAATGGGCAGGTTTTTATCTGTTTTAACACGACCGTAAAGCAGATCTTCCATTTCAAAATCATTGGCGATTCCGTAACCGATTCCCTTTGCTGTATCAATTACGCTGCCGCCTCCAATTGGCAGAAGGAAGTCAACACCTTCCGACCGTCCAATGCGGATCCCTTCTTTTACCAGGGAAAGGCGAGGATTGGGAACCACGCCACTAAAGTCTATATAGGAAAGTCCGGCTCCATTCAGGCTCTGATGTACACGTTCCAATAGTCCTGATGATTCAACATGTCCTCCTTTTTTTCCATAAATGATCATAACTTTATGCCCACCAAATGCGGCAACCTGTTTGCCAGCCTCGTTTTCCCGGTCTGCACCGAAAAGAACTCTGGTAGGAGTGTAAAAATCAAAATTTATCATGGGAAATGCCTCCGTAAAATATGAAAATAAATTTGCGATTCTTTGCAAAAAGTGTTCTGTGAGCGGTCTTATGCATCTGACATCATTATATATGCTGGAAATGTAAATGACCAGAGCGGATTTTGTAATTTTATGGGATAATTTTTCGAACGATAAAACTTTACTTTTAAGCTGTGATTTTGTAAGGTATGGTTATAGAGGAAAAACAGAAAAACGGTGCACAGTTATTCTTTACTTCCAATATAGAAAACTATATAATAAAAGGAGAACTGATGGATGAAAGATCTAAAGGATTTGAACCTGCTGGACCGTTTTCTGTTTGCTGAGGCGATGGAAGATCCGCAGAATATGCGGGATGTATTGGAAATTATTCTTGGAAAAGATGTAGTTTTGAAGCACCTACCCCAGACAGAAAAAGAAGCACGGATTTCACCAGCGTATCGTTTTGCTAAAGTGGATGTGTGGGCAAAGGATACAGATGAAGTTGTATATGATACAGAGGTACAGGGGACGAATACGAAGAATCTTCCCAAAAGAAGCAGATATTACGAAAGTATTATTGATGCGAAATTATTAAAACCCGGTGAACGTGATTTTAACAAAATGAATGATATTTATATTATTCTGATAGCTCCGTTTGATTTGTTTGGGAAGAGAAAATATATGTATACATTTGAGATGACCTGTAAAGAGGATCCATCTGTATCGCTTGAGGATGGCGCTACCCGCATTTTTCTGAATACCCATGGGGAAAATCCAGATGAAGTAAGTCCGGAGCTGGTAGAATTGCTTCATTATATTGAACATACCACTCAGGACATGGCAGATGGCTGTAAAAGCGAAAGAATACATAAGATGCAGAAGCGTATATGCAGTATCAAATCCAGTGAGGAAGTGAGTGTGAGATATATGCAGAGATGGGAAGAAATGGAAATGGAAAAAGAGGCGGCACGTGAATTAGGACTCGCAGAGGGCAGAACCCAGGGACTTACTGAGGGCAGAACCCAGGGTCTTGCGGAGGGAAGAGCGGAGGGAAGAGCGGAGGGAAGAGCAGAGGGAAGAAGTTCTATGGCACGATTGATAGATAAATTATTAGAAGAAAATCGCATAGAAGATTGTAAAAGAATAGCAAAAGACCCAGAATTTTGTCAACATCTGATGGAAGAATTTGGAATAGAGTAAAAAATAAAAGTGGAACATTCTTTAAAATTAATAAACAGAATGTTCCACTTTTCCTGTATCGTTATATGTTAGCTAGAGAATATCTGGCTTTTATCGATTTCCCTGGAAAGCAGCTTCTTATAACTGCAATCCATCCCGATTGCTCCAAGTGGTGCAGTGATCAGAATTCCCAGTACAGCCACAGAAAGCACGATCTGCCCGCAGGAAAGTCCCATAGCCATTGGAACAGACCCAATCGCTGCCTGTACGGTTGCTTTCGGAAGGTAGGCAATGGAACAGAACAGTCTTTCCCGCCATGTTAGGTTTGTTCCGGTAACACAAAGAGAAACGCCCAGGGTACGGATCAGAAGTGCTGCAAAGATCATGGCCAGGGCAGCAGGACCGGCTTTTAAGGTATAGCGGATATCTACAGAAGCACCTACAAGTACAAAAAGCAGGACTTCAGCAGCCAGCCATAGTTTCCCGAATTTCTGGGAAAGGCGGGCAGAAACGGAGGCGGTGCATTTTAGCTTCAAAACACAAGCCATGCTTATCACAGCCAGAAGTCCGGAGACGGAAACCACAGGCTTCAGCCATGTCTCAATGGACATAAGCAGGAAAGCCACGCCCATTACTACGATCACTTTCATGCTGTTTCGCACCATATGACTGTGCGCATAAGCAGTTTCGAAAAACAAGGAAAGAAGATAACCAGCCACACTTCCAAGTGCAATACCCAGGATAATGGAAACCGGAATGTTGATAAAATCTTTCAAATGTGCGCTGCCGCCCTGTGCCATAGTAGAAAATGTGGAAAACAGCACGATCACATAAATATCATCACAGGAAGCGCCTGCCAGGATCATCTGGGGAATGCTTTTGGCTGTGCCGTATTTTTCATCCATCAACTGTACCATTCTTGGGACAACTACAGCCGGGGATACCGCACCCATTACAGCGCCCATCACAGCCGCTTCCAGTCTGGTAATTCCCAGAAAATACGGTGCCAGCAAAAAGTAAGCCAGGATTTCGAAAGTTGCAGGAATGCAGGCCATCATGATGGCAGGACGTCCCACTTTCTTCAGATCGGCAAGATTCAGGGAAAGTCCCGCTTTCAGCAGGATAATGATCAACGCGATCTGCCGCAGCTCCGATGAGATGGACAGAATCGACGGATCCAATACGTTCAGCACATAAGGTCCCAGTAAAATACCGGTGATCAGCATACCGATAATACGCGGTAGTTTCAGTATCTGGCAAATAGCAGCCAGGGAAAGTCCCACAAGAAAAATAAAAGCCAGAGATGTTAACATTGTTATAAATTCCTCCTTTTTACGCAGAAAAGCTGATGCTTCCTGCGACAATTGTTATCACAGAAGTCATCAGCTTAATAAGCGGTTCGGGATGATCCCGGGGAGACATTCATTCCCATTTGTTTCTGGTGGTATAATAGCACATTATAAAAGTGGTGGCAAGAAGAAATTATAAATCAAATAACAACTTCTGCTGTGCACGTTACTGCTCACTCTGTGACCAGTAACCGCTCCGCGATGCACAGAAAGACGAACCTTCTTGTGACAAGCACAAGAAGTAGCGTTTGCTGCGCAAACTTAATTCTCGGGTTTTCTGTGAACTTTGTTCACGAAAAACACCTCGCGGAATGTTACCAGTGAACAGTAACCTGTGCACAACAACGTGCTTTGTAACATGTAGAATCTAAGTTTTGTATCATTAGGCGTTGGGTGAAGAGAATTAAAACAACGTCTCTTCATTCTCCTCAAAAAGTTTATCATTAATTTCAAACAACTTAAGCCTATGAAGCAGTCCATAATAAATAATGGCATCTCTTTTTAATTTCGGATAAAGCTGTGCCATTCCACAAAGCTTCAGCAGTTCCTGGGTTTCGTCAACCGTCGCTTCAAGCCCATAACACAGGCACAGCAGACGATTCCGCGATGGATTACGGCGGCCTGCGAAAATCTGATGGAGATATATTTCGCTCATACCGGCCTGTTTGGCAAGCGCTGCCTTAGAGATATGTTTCTTCTCGAACAGACGGTTTAATAATTCTGCCACACTCTTATTTTCAAATTGCTCCTGGTTCTGGGACAGAAACTGGCTCAGATCCGGGGAATCCATAAGCTCCTGCTGTAAACCATCTGTATTTTTCTTTTTCATATTCGCGCCTTTACAATAATTTGTCAATAAGTTAAAATAATTTTAACAATACAATCAAATAAAACTATACTATAAAAAATTCTGAAAAACAATATGCAGTCAGCATAGTGGTTGTTACCCTCTGGCAGTGTTCCATAGCTGTGGGAGTGCCATTGGCGAGGAACAGCTGATTCTCATAGCGTGCAGGTGATATGTCCATTTGGGGAATGATAGTTGGTGATAAGGAGAAATATGGAAATTTATGACAGTCTTTTAGGCGCAGTTTGTGACGAATATGACAGGGTCACATTGATCAAAAAAAGCGAGCGGGGCGAAGTAACCTTGATACGCCACAGGGCAAGCGGAAACCGCTATATTTTCAGACATTTTTCCGGCAGCAGTGAAGTGTACCGGAAGCTTCTTACGGTATCCTGTCCCAATCTGCCCCAGATCATGGAGGTGGGGGAAAAGGAGGGAAAAACAGCTCTTCTGGAAGAATATGTGCAAGGTGATACGCTGGGGGAGATTTTACAGGGCGGACTTTTGACAGCGGCACAGGCAAAGCAGATCACCCGCCAGCTGTGCATGGCTTTGTGGGTGCTTCATTCCCTGGGAGTTGTACATAGAGATGTAAAGCCAGATAATGTGATCATACGTGGAACCGAAGCGGTTCTTATCGATTTTGATGCTTCCAGAATTTATAAAAATGAAAACAGAGAAGATACACAGATTCTTGGAACCACAGGCTTTGCAGCACCGGAACAGTATGGGCTCTCCCAGTCTGATGGGCGTGCGGATATTTATGCACTGGGAGTTCTGCTGAACATTATGCTGACTGGGGAACATCCCTCCAGGAAGCTTGCCAGCGGAAGAATGGGCAGGATCGTCCAGCGTTGTACCATGGTAAATCCGGAGAAAAGATACAAGAATATCCTTCATCTGATGGAGGTTTTGTAAAGCATAAAAAGCTTATGGTCTCTGGAAAAAAGCCTGTAAATTTATAATACAAGATGGATAATTACTTACTAGTACATCGTTTCGTAAATAACTATACCAATCGCGTAGGATGTGGATTCGAGTGTGCAGGTATAAAAACGCAGGCGTAGCGGGCTACGCCGAGGCTTTTATACCTGTGCAATCGGATTCACAGACAAGTGAGTGGTATAGTTATTTCGAAAACGATGTACCAGCTATAAGGTATGTTAACCATAAATATATCGTAATAGGAGAAAAATATGAGTAAAAAATGTATAAAATGCGGACAGCCTCTTCCGGACAATGCTTCTTTTTGTCCTCATTGTACAGCAGTCCAGAAGGAAAAACAGGAGATAAAAGCACCGAAACGATGGAGAAAGGCGGCTTTTGGAGCAGCTGCTGTGGTAGTGCTTCTGGCAGCTGTTGGAGCAGCTTTTTCCCTGCATCACCGTCCGAAGTCCTATGAGGGAGGGGCGCAGGTGGTTTATACAGACAAAGGAAAATCTTATAAAATGCTGTTGAATTTTTCCGAAGATGATGGAGTAACAGGACATGCCCAGGGTGAACGTACTGATACACTGGCACAGGGAATGGAGAGTGCCCTTCCATGTCAGCTGTATGTTCTGGATCAGGAGACTGGAGAACTGGCGTGGGAAGAATTTACAGAAAAGGTAGTTTCCTGTAAGGTGGATACAAAACCTGGAGAAAATTCCCGGAAGGTAGATTATGTAGAACCGGTTCATAACGAGAGTTTTCCAAATGCAGCATATGTTTCTGATATTATTTATACCTCAGACAGCGGTACTAACGATATCTTGTGGAACCTGACGATGAAAAACGGAGATACGATTTCTCTTAGCACACGGCTTACCATTGAAAAGCAAGCAGCAGTTACCTATTTTTCAGAGGATACGCCTATGGAGACCACAGAGGAACTGAATGCATTGCTGGCTTCCATTGAGGAAGAGGTGTCATCGGAAACTCCGGTTTACCTTCATCTTCCGGCAGTAACTTATGATGGTGATATTGTTTTTGGAAATCATGTGTGGGGAATTTATGGCAGCTCAGACGGAGATGACGTGACTACTTTCACAGGAACCGTCAGCTTGCGCGGATTGAATGGAAATTACGCGGAAATGTCAGGAATCCAGTTTAAAGGGAATTCTGGAATTGGGGTGAACGCGTATTGTCTTACTTTACTTTCCAAATGCAGTTTTAATGGTTGGGATACGGCTGCAATTGCCAATAATGAAGCCTGGGTAAATGCAATGGACTGTACTTTTACCAATAATAAAATTGCACTGAAGTTTAACAGCAGCATGGCTTATGGTACAGCGCCCAACTATCTGAATAATACATTTACCGGAAATGGAACGGCGGTCTGCATTGAGAATCTACCTGGGAATGAAGTCCTTGATTTCGCGGGAAGTACTTTCTCAGAAAATGATGTGGACATTGATAATAAAGCAGAGTATTCGGTGGATACGGCGAAGGCAAATTTTGAGACTGCTTCGGAGTAATGCTCTGTGAGGGCTTTTTTATATAGCGTTCAAGTAATATTTTAATAAGAGTTTTAGGGTTACAGATTAATCATTTTGCGGTCTGTAACTCTTTTTATATTACGGCACAATGGCAGATGCCGCCGAGACTCCCTGCTGCAGTAGCAGAATCCTGCAAAGTATGATTTCTGTGCATCGCGAAGCGTGTTGCTGTGAAGGTCGTGAACAGTAATAATTTCTTCTTGTACTATGCTTTCAGGTAATTGCTTTCCTTCCTCCTATTATTATATGATAACTTATCAGTCTCAAATAAAATTACAAAAAATGAGGGTCAAAGGATGAAGAAAAGAACATTAGCGCTGGCGTTGGCATTGGGGTGTGTATTTATGTCTCCAACGCTTTCCTATGGGGAAGAGAATGCAGAGGTAGTTTCAGAAATAGAAGAGGATTCCAGTACGGATGAAGGAAACAATAACTCCTGGGGAAAAGTTGCGGTAGTAGATGACTTCGGGGATGCAACGGGGCAATCTGTTATAAGTACGGTTGTTTCCGGAACCTTTAGCAACACGGCAACAACCGGTAGTGATCTGCTTGTCACAGCATATATTAATTTTGATGAATTTGATTATTGTTATGATTTATCTTTTAAACTTTTAGAGTATAAGGATACCCCTGCTACTTATTTTTCTTCTGATTCTAAAGAATTGAAAATAAAAGTTGGAAGTATAAATACGGTATATGAATATGGTTTGCTAGGTGAGGAACCCAATGGCAATGTTTATGTCAGCGGATCTTCAGGAGAAGATATTGTGAAATGTTTATATGAAGGAAATGATATACGTTGTGTACTGAATCTTGGTTCATCTAAATATAGCTTTGCATTGGAAGCAGGCAATATCGCAGAGCTAATTGATGAAGGCGGATATGGTGCGCCGTTAGATGAGGAAGGCAGGAAGGAAAGAAAAAGTAAACATGAAATAGAAGAAGCGCAGGAAAGCAGCAGGAAAAAACAGGAAGCAGAGCTTGCACAGGCGGAGAAGGTTATAAAATCCAAAGATGATTTTATTGCTGCATATGTGAATCATACAGATGCGGATAATGACTATGAAAGTGGATTTTATTACTTCAAAGCTCATGCAGACGAGTTTGAGACTTTAACAGAAGAGGAATTATCCTCCATTTTTCCATGCAGATTCCGGTATTATACGGTCAACTGGGCAATTGGCGGAACCACTGGTGCCGGAGACCTTTATGAATATGACGCAGATGGTAATACAAAACAGCTTGGAAGCTTTGGAACAGATGACAGCTATCGCACAAGAGAAGAAATAAATCCCAACTGGCCTGAGATTAATGGAAGCTGGCGAATCGAAGATGGAAAACTGATCCGAACAATTACATCTGGAAATCAGGAAAAACGTTATATTGTGAAATCATTAGACCGTGACGGCTATTATTTATTATGCTTTGAAAGTGCAACCGGCGAGGTGAATGCGGTTATGATGATTGTTTTATATGATGAGAACAATATGCCGTTGTATGAATTTACAGAAAATTAAGTAAAAAATAGAGAGAAAAGCTATGCTGGGAGGGGCTGTGGTCCGCACAAATTAAACGAAAAGGGAGAGACACATTTTGAGAGTTTTTAAGAGTGAAAAATGGGTTAGGGACACCTGATTTACATATTAAAAATGACGGAAGTCTGCCCAAAAAGGGAATCACGAAAGTGATTCCCTTTTATAAAAAGCTTTATTTTATGCGATTCCCCGGTAAAAATTATTCTCCAAAGTATCTCTTAAGAAGACCTGCGAATGCTTTGCCGTGTCTTGCCTCGTCTCTTGCCATTTCATGAACTGTATCATGGATTGCGTCAAGGTTAGCTGCTTTAGCACGTTTCGCAAGATCAGTCTTACCAGCTGTAGCGCCGTTCTCAGCTGCTACACGCATCTCAAGGTTCTTCTTGGTGCTGTCTGTAACAACTTCACCTAATAACTCAGCGAATTTAGCTGCGTGCTCTGCTTCTTCATAAGCAGCTTTCTCATAATACATACCAACTTCCGGATATCCTTCTCTGTGAGCAACACGTGCCATAGCAAGATACATACCAACCTCAGAGCACTCGCCCTCGAAGTTTGCTCTTAAATCAGCAAGGATGTCTTCGCTGACACCTTTAGCAACGCCCACAACATGCTCAGCTGCCCATGCCATTTCATCATCCTGTTTCGTAAATTTCTCAGCCGGAGCCTTGCAGATTGGACATACTTCCGGAGCTGTGTCACCTTCATGAACATAACCACATACACTACATACCCATTTAGCCATAATTAAATTCTCCTTTTCTTATATAAAATTTTTATTTAGTTTTTAATAATAGTAATCATTACTGTTTTATGGTAACATATTGTTTCTTGCTTGTCAAGAGTTATTGAAACTTTTTTCTAACAGGATCGAATGTTCACTTAAAGTTTGGTGCTGTGGCCATTGCTTGTCGAGCGGCTGTAATTCCCTACAGAATAGCTATGATCAGAAAATGAAAAATTTATTCAACTGATTAGTGAGACTCTTCCTTCAGGCATTCCTTGCAAATTCCGAAAAATCTTGCTTTATAATCGGAAATCTGACCATCCTTAAAGTCAGCTGCAATACTCTCAAGGCTTTTATCAATATGTTCGCTGAATACGTCCATCACTCTGCCGCAGCGGGTGCACATAAAGTGACAATGGGGAACGGTGCGGGCATCGAATCGGTCTGCTCCGCCAAAGCTGGAAAGCTTCTGTATTTCACCCAGATCAGCGAGAAGAGAGAGGTTTCGGTATACAGTTCCAAGGCTGATGTTTGGATAAATCTGCTTCATATTCTCATAAACAAAATCAGCGGTGGGATGGTCGGTTCTGCCAGTAAGAAACTCCTTAATAGATTCTCTCTGGCGGCTGTATTTCAATGTGGCCATCTGATTCCTCCTTTCTCTCAATAATAGTAATTGTTACTGATATTAATATACAAGATAATTGCAAATTTGTCAATAGTAATTTGTCTAAATTTACACTAAAATTATAAATATTGCATCGCTGTAAAATGATAAATTTGGGTTTACAAACCCATTAAAATGTGATACGCTCTTTTATATGAATTTATAAGCCAAACCCATAGAAAAAGAGAGTACATTTGCGTACCGCATTACAGAGAATCCCCCGGGAGATGAGCAGTTAAGAGTTGCTTTTCCAGGCTGAGAGGGGGTGTGTATGGAACAGATGGAAGATGGCTTTGGAGGGGCGCAGTTGAAGTAATTTAGGCTGCGACAGGAACGCCTGTTATAGCGTAAGGGTATGAAGGTACCCGGTGAGATTCCCGAAGATGGTTTTTCCATCTGTACCGTGAGGCGGGAATGAATAGAAGTGGTAACACGGGATAACTCGTCTTCTCAGTATATTTGAGAAGACGTTTTTTTATGTTGTGACAGGAAGGAGAAGTTTAACCAGCTCTTTTTGTTACACAGAAAAGGAGGAAATACAATGAGTAAACCAAAATATTACATCACCACAGCCATTGCCTATACATCCGGCAAGCCGCACATTGGCAATACCTACGAGGCTGTTCTGGCAGACGCCATTGCGCGTTATAAAAGACAGCAGGGCTACGACGTATTTTTCCAGACCGGAACTGACGAGCATGGCCAGAAGATTGAGCTGAAAGCAGAAGAAGCAGGTGTTACACCTAAAGAATTCGTTGATAACGTATCCGGTCAGATCAAGAATATCTGGGATCTGATGAATACATCCTATGACAAATTCATCCGTACCACAGATGAAGACCATGAGAAACAGGTTCAGAAGATTTTCAAGAAAATGTATGCAAAAGGGGACATCTACAAGGGAGAGTACGAGGGAATGTACTGTACTCCATGTGAGTCCTTCTTCACAGAATCCCAGCTTGTAGACGGAAAATGTCCGGACTGCGGACGCCCATGCGTACCAGCCAAAGAAGAGGCTTATTTCTTCAAAATGAGCAAATACGCAGACCGTCTGATCGAGCACATTAAGACACATCCGGAATTCATTCAGCCGGAATCCCGTAAGAACGAGATGATGAACAACTTCCTTCTTCCGGGACTTCAGGATCTGTGTGTATCCAGAACCTCTTTCAAATGGGGAATTCCGGTAGACTTTGATCCGAAACACGTTGTGTATGTATGGCTGGACGCACTGACCAATTATATTACCGGAATCGGTTATGATTGTGATGGAGACAATTCTGAACTGTTTAACAAGATGTGGCCTGCAGACCTTCATCTTATTGGAAAAGACATCATCCGTTTCCATACTATTTACTGGCCAATCTTCCTGATGTCACTGGATCTGCCTCTTCCGAAGCAGGTATTCGGTCATCCGTGGCTTCTCCAGGGCGATGGAAAAATGAGCAAATCCAAAGGAAACGTTATCTACGCAGACGAGCTGGTTGATTTCTTCGGCGTTGATGCTGTCCGTTATTTCGTACTTCACGAAATGCCGTTTGACAACGATGGTGTGATAACCTGGGAGCTGATGGTAGAGCGTATGAATTCCGAGCTGGCAAATACTCTTGGAAACCTGGTAAACCGTACCATCTCCATGTCAAACAAATACTTTGGCGGCGTGGTAGAGAATAAAGGCGTAACAGAACCAGTTGACGATGATCTGAAGAACTTCATTCTTTCTGTTCCTGCAAAAGTTGATGCAAAGATGGAGAAACTTCGTGTAGCAGATGCCATCACAGAAGTGTTCACTATTTTCAAACGCTGCAACAAATACATTGATGAGACAATGCCATGGGCACTTGCAAAGGATGAGTCCAAACAGGATCGTCTTGCAACCGTTCTTTACAATCTGGTTGAGGGCATTTGTATTGGAACCACTCTTCTTGAGTCCTTTATGCCGGACACAACCAAGAGAATCCTTGGTCAGTTAAATGCTTCTGAGAGAACTCTTGAGGATCTGAAGACATTTGGACTGTATCCGTCAGGAAACAAGGTAACAGACAAACCGGAGATCCTTTTTGCCCGTATGGACATCAAAGAAGTTATGGAAAAAGTAAACGAGCTTCATCCACCGAAAGAAGAGCCGAAGGAAGAAAAGCCAGAGGAGAAGGTTGTAGATATTGAGGCGAAGCCGGAGATCACATTTGATGATTTTGCAAAGCTTCAGTTCCAGGTTGGTGAGGTTATTGCCTGTGAGGCAGTGAAGAAATCCAAGAAACTTCTTTGCTCTCAGGTTAAGATCGGAAGCCAGGTTCGCCAGATCGTATCTGGAATCAAGGCTTACTATACACCAGAGGAAATGGTTGGCAAAAAGGTTATGGTAGTAACCAACTTAAAACCAGCGAAACTTGCAGGAATTCTTAGTGAGGGAATGATTCTCTGCGCAGAGGATGCTGAGGGAAATGTATGCGTAGTCAGCCCTGAAAAAAATATGCCGACAGGATCTGAAATCTGCTGATTTTGACCGGAAGCGTCCATCTGATATAGCCGGAATATAATATAATAGGTTAATATTGTTATAAAAAGGGACGAATTATGTGTAATAAACTAAGCCATTTTGATAAAAATGGTAATGCTGTTATGGTGGATGTCTCGGATAAACCGATTACCCACAGAACTGCAATTGCAACAGGTTCTATCCAGGTTGGAGCAGAAATCATGGAGCATCTTACTGCAGGCACTGTGGCAAAGGGAGACGTTCTTGGCGTTGCCAGAGTTGCCGGGATCATGTCTGTGAAGCACACCTCGGATCTGGTACCTATGTGCCATCCTTTGCCGGTTACCAAATGTACCATTGATTTCGAAATTGAAAAAGAAAATGGAATTATCCGCACTTTTTGCACTGTGAAGACAGACGGTAAAACCGGTGTGGAAATGGAAGCCCTTACAGGTGTGCAGGTGACTCTTCTTACAATTTATGATATGTGCAAGGCAATCGACAAGCATATGGTGATGACGGATATTCACCTGGTAGAGAAAACTGGCGGTAAGAGTGGAGATTTTTTATTCAAAGAAATAAAAACGAAGGGGGGAGAAAAATGAAACGAGTAGCAATTATCACATCCAGTGATATGGGATATCAGGGCAAGCGGGAAGATTTAAGCGGTCCGGCAATTAAGGAAATCGCAGAAAGAGAAGGCTATCAGGTAGTATCTATGGATATTCTTCCGGATGACCGTGCCATGCTTTCCAGACGAATGGCGGAAATCGCAGATGAGAATCAGGCAGAACTGATTTTGACTACTGGTGGAACAGGTTTTTCCCCGCGGGATGTTATGCCGGAGGCCACCGAAGATATCACAGAACGTAAGGTTCCGGGAATCCCGGAAGCCATCCGCGCCTACAGCATGACGATCACAAAACGCGCCATGCTCAGCCGCGCCACAGCCGGAATCCGGAAAAAGACTCTGATCATTAATCTTCCAGGCAGTCCGAAAGCAGTAAAGGAGAGTCTGGAATACATTATTGGAGCTCTTGGTCATGGCATTGAGATTATGACCGGGGAAGCTGGAAATTGTGCAAGGCAGTAAATATTCATAAATTTTATAGTAAATGAGAATCCCCTCCACTATGCAGCAGTTGCTTTTGTGGAGGGGATTCTTAGTTTGTGGGCTGGCGAAGACTGCTTATGGCTGCTCTTTCATAGTTTTAAAATACTGGCTTGTTACAATCAGTGAATTGTGCACCATATCTTCCAGTGCCTGATCGGTAAAATATGCGGCGTGAGGCAGCATAAGTACATTAGAGACTGTTTGAAAAATCATTCTCGCAATCTGCACGCCCCACTTTGCGGGAGATTTCACCCGAATTCGGTTGCCGTAGCCCGCTACGGCGCCCTCATCCGGACAAAATCTCCCACAAATTGTGACGCACATCTTGCAGAAAGCCTTTTTCAAACACGCTCTAGGAAGATCTATAATCCGAAATTTTTACGAATTATATTTGCAAGCAGCTCTGCAGTACCGTCAATTCCGAAATTGTTGCTGTTCAGCATCAAATCCATATATTCGGTACTTCCTGGCTGTTGACCAAATGTCGCAATCAGTTCGCTGATGCTGTTGTATGCAGGTTCAAAAGCAGAAGTGTCAGGCGTGTTTTCAAAGTATTCCAAAACGTAGCTGACGGCAGCGGCAGTACCATAGGTAAGTCCGTCCTCGTCCAGATCAAATTCCGGGGTATGGTGATTAGCGCCGGAACCTAATTCGTCATTTTTTATTCCCACGAAGGTTTCTACACCTGGAAACAGGCTGCACATATAACTGAAGGTTTCAGATGCCATCCATGGCTCACAATCATATATGACATCTTCGCCGATCTGTTTCTTGATCGAATCAAGATAGGTTTTTCTGCATGCAGGATAGTTCTCTGTAGGTAAAAGCTGTTCCAGCAATTTAAACTGGTAGGTACAGTAATTAAGAGGACAAATTGCAGCAACAATTCGTTCAAATTCTTTGATAAATTCTTCTCCGCTGTTTCGATCCATCATTCGGATGCTTCCTTCGCAGGTAAGCTTGTCGGGAATCAGGTTAAAGGTTGCTCCTGCATTGACAGAGCCCAGAGACCAGGTCAGAACGGTGTTTGGCTTTATGTATTTTAGCCGGAGTGTATCAAGGTTGGAATATATGTCATGGAAACAGTCAATTACACTGTGGGCAAGATCCGGTCTGGAACCGTGTCCGCCTTTTCCGTTTATTTCAAGTACGAAGTGGTAAAGGCCTGACATGGCAGAACCCTGGCAGCAGGAAAGTTTTCCTGTGGGAATGTCCCAACGCACATGAGAGGCGTAGCAGGTGTCAAACTTCATGTCCTTTTCTGCCATATAAGCCAGAAGCTTTTCTATATTCCGATGTCCTTCTTCTCCTTCCTCAAACATAAGGACAACGCGTCCATTTAGGGATGCTTCCATATTCTTCAGTATTTTTGCGGCGCTAAGAAGCATAGCAATGTGGCCGTCATGGCCGCAGCCATGCATAACACCAGGATTTTTGGAAATACATACTTTTTTATTCTTTAGATTAGTCTCGGATTCCAGTATGGGAAGTGCATCGATGTCGGATCTGAGAAGAACTGTTTTTCCGGTACTGTCTCCGTTTATATATGCAAAAATGCTACCGCCTGGTACCTAGACATAAGGAATATCAATTTTTTCAAGCTTCACATTATCTGTCGAATCTTCTGAATTGTCAAGTATTTTTTTGTGTTTTTGAAATTGTGTTTAAAATAGTTCGATGTTCGTTCTATTCACAGTAACAACTAAAATAGAACTTCCAAAAAGAGGTTTATAACACTTTACTGGTATGATTTTAGTATGCTATAATTGTTGTATTTCAAAGAAAAATGAGGCAGAAAAATGATATTTGATACACATGCACATTATGATGATGAGGCATTTGACGAAGACAGAGATCAGCTCCTTTCTTCCATGAAAGACGGGGGAGTGGGCTGTATTGTAAATGTGTGCGCGTCAGCCGGGGGATTTGGCGGGACCTTGGAATTGATGAAAGCGTATCCTTTTGTGTATGGCGCAGTGGGGGTTCATCCCGACGATGCAGGAATTATGACACAGGATACTCTGGATGAGATCCGGCGTCTTTCCCATATGGAGAAAATGGTCGCCATCGGAGAAATCGGTCTGGATTACTACTGGCATAAGGAAGAGGCAGAGCATAAACAGCAGCAGGAGATGTTCCGGGCGCAGATGGACATTGCTAGGGAGGAGAAGCTGCCATTTATGATCCACAGCCGGGATGCAGCCGAGGACACTCTGGAGATTGTAAAGGAATATATGAAAAAAGATATGTCCGGAGGAATCATTCACTGCTTTTCCTACAGTAAGGAGATTGCGGCGGAATATTTGAAAATGGGACTTTATCTTGGCATTGGCGGCGTGCTTACTTTCAAAAATGCAAAGAAGCTGAAAGAAGTAGCTGCCATAGCGCCGCTGTCCCAGATCGTTCTGGAAACGGACTGCCCTTATATGGCACCGGAGCCCAATCGAGGCAGGAGAAATTCTTCCTTGAATTTGCCCTATGTTGCAGAAGCCCTGGCTCAGATTAAGGGAATTACTGCAGAAGAAGTAATTGCAGTGACGGAAGAGAATGCGAAGCGGTTATTATTCAGAGCGTAAATTTTGACGGACAAGGAGACAAGTAGTGCAAAGTCAGTTAGTATTTCAGGAAGAAAAAGAGAGGGAACGACTGAGAAGACAGAATTTGCTGTTGTCACAGGCAGAGAAACCTGCGTTAGAGCATTTTTTTAAGGGAAAATCAGAACTCTCTGTTCTGGATATTGGCTGCAATGATGGAGCCAGAACCTTTCACCGCTTTTCAGATGACAGGATTTCCAGGGTGATTGGCCTGGAGTATAATCAGCAGCTTGTGGAAAGAGCCAACAGTCAGTTCGGAAATACTAAATTTTCTTTTTATCAGATGGATGTGGATCGGGATTCGTTTTCAGCGGATTTTCAGAAGCTCTGCGCAGAACCGGAAGACAGAGAATTTGATCTGATCTGTCTTTCTTTTGTATTAATGCATTTATATGATGGGGAAAAGCTGCTTCGCACATTGGAGAATTTTTTGAAAAAAGGCGGAGTGATTTTTATCACAGAAAGCAATGACCGTATATCCACTCTGGCTCCAGATGAAAAGAATCTTCTTGGACAGTTTCTGGATATCTTAAAAGAGGACAAATACGCAGGAAAAAGAGAAACCGGCCAGGCAGTTCCCGGCTGGCTGACCAACTGCGGATACGATCATATTCATGTCTGGTGCAAGGGGATTTCCGCTGCCGAAGGTGAACAGCAGCAAAAAGAAGATATTTTCCAGACCTTTTTTTCCTATTTGCCCGAGGATGTGGAAATCTTGCTGGCGGAAGAACCGGATAACAGAAAATATCAGGACTGGCAGAACTGGCTGAAGAAGAATTATGAAGAACTTCAGCAGCTGATTCTGAGTGAGGAATCGGAGATTACAATGGGCATGCAGATTTTGTCCTGTGAGAAGGGAAGCTTATGACACAAAAGACAGGGAGGTTTGGGGCTTCTGGCAGAGAATTTTGTCTGTATTCATTGGAAAAAGAGGATATTGAGGAAACACTGCAGCTTATGGACAGGTGCGTAGGCGAAAATCTGTATCAGAAAGAAGAGCTTGAGCAGGCCATTGGAAGCAGTGAACGGGCATTCCTTCTGCTGAGAACTGCAGAAGGAGAGCTTGCAGGATATATTTATTACTATCTTACCAATGAGAAGCAGATTGCAGAGGATACCAGGCTTACGGAACAGAAAATTCAACAGGTATGCCAACAAGATACTTTGGCACCTGTTGGAAAGATCCAGTCTGTAGGAATAAAAGAAACATTTCGCAGACAGGGACTGGCAGTTTGGCTTATGAAGTATGCGTTGAGGCAGTTTGCGGAGAAGGGCATAGGGGAAGTGTTTATCATCTGCTGGAATGCAGGCGGTAAAGTTCCTCTGGAAAAGGCACTTCAGGAATGCAGGTTTGTTCATCTTTTTTCTGCAAAGATGATCTGGTATAATAAAAAAGAACTTTATTGTCCATATTGCAAAGGACGCTGCAAGTGTGATGCAGAGGTCTATTTTAAGAAAGTTAAGGAAAGGAATTGCAAATGAAAATAAAACTTCTTCCTAAATTTATACTTTCACTTGGCGTGATCGGTGTAATCCTTACCATTGCCATTTCTCTTTTCAGTTATAGAAGCTCCAGATCCTATCTGGAAAATCTATATGCACAGAGGGTAATGACGAACAGCAATAGTATTGCAGATATGATGTCGGTTTCGGATGTGAAGAAAATCCTGGCAGAAGGCGGGGACAAGACAGAAGAATATTCGGAAATGGTCACGCTGTTTAACAAGCTGAAAAAGGACGGCGATGCTACATATCTGTCTCTGGTTGTTCCGGATGAAGACAGTGTTCATTTCTACATAGATGCCCTGGTTGAGGAATTGGGAGATGATCCTGCGAATCAGATTGCCTATGGAAGTGACATTTTGTACACTGATGCTGCAAATCCTGATGATCCTGCTGACATGGAGAAATATATTACCATATGGAACCAGTATCAGCAGAATAAAGGTGTGGATCATCCGCTTGTGACGGACAACAGCTATGGCTATAATTACACGGGCATTTCGGTGATTCTGGACGAGAATGGAAAGGCTCTGGCAGAAATTCAGTATATTCTGGATATGAAAGAGGTCAGGAATTATCTGAATTCCTTTCTTATCAATATGCTGCTGATTTCTTTTTGCATTATCGCAGTGACGATGGCTGCGTATATTGTCTTTGTGCGAAAGACAATCACCAGACCGATCAGCAGGCTGGCTGATTTTACCAAGGAGATTACAGAGAGCGGAAAGTTTGAGAATCAGAGAATTACCATGAAAACTGGTGATGAGATCGAGGCACTAAGTGACTCTTTCAACTTTATGATGGAAGAGCTTGAAAATTATATTGCCAATCTGTCCAAAGTGACTGCTGAGAAGGAGCGAATCGGCACTGAGCTGGATATCGCCAGGAATATTCAGGCATCTATGCTGCCATGTATTTTCCCGGCTTTTCCGGATCGTAAGGAATTTGATATTTATGCAACTATGACACCTGCAAAAGAAGTTGGCGGTGATTTTTACGATTTCTTCATGGTAGATGAGACACATCTGGCAATTGTTATGGCCGATGTATCCGGAAAAGGTGTTCCGGCTGCGCTCTTTATGGTCATTGGAAAAACGCTTATCAAGGATCACACTACACCAGGAAGAGATTTGGGGGAGGTTTTCTCTACTGTAAATAATCTTCTTTGTGAGGCAAACAGTGAAGGCTTGTTTATCACTGCTTTTGAAGGTGTGCTGGATCTGGTGACAGGAGAGTTCTGTTTCGTAAATGCTGGACATGAAATGCCGTTTATCTGTAAAGCAGGCGCCAGTTTTGAGGCATATAAGATCCGTCCAGGCTTTGTCCTCGCCGGATTTGAAGATATGAACTATAAAGCCGGCAGTATGACGCTGGATGTGGGAGATTTGATCTTCCAGTATACAGACGGTGTGACTGAGGCGACAAATGTAGAAAATCAGCTTTATGGAATGGAGCGTCTGGAGCAGGTTCTGAATCGTGTAAAAGACAGAACACCATCAGAAATTCTGCCTGAAGTGAAAAAAGATATTGATGCTTTTGTAGGAGAGGCACCGCAGTTTGATGATATTACCATGCTTTGCGTAGAGTATAAGGCGAAGATGGAAAAAGCATGATCGGGCAAAAAAAGGCTGAATTCTGGAAATGAGATAATTTCCGGAATTCAGCCTTTTTTAAATATGCTTTGGTCGAAAATCTATTTAGTACCAAAAATTCTGTCGCCTGCGTCGCCAAGTCCCGGGCAGATATAAGCGCGGTCGTTCAGTTCTCTGTCCAGATGTCCTACATAGATCTGCACATCCGGGTGCACCTCATGAAGTCGTTTCAGACCTTCCGGAGCAGCGATAACAAACATACATTTAATGCTCTTTCCACCATGCTGTTTGATGAAGTTAACAGCGGAGATAGCAGAGCCGCCAGTTGCAAGCATGGGGTCAACCATAACGATGAGACGCTGGTCGATAGGATCCGGAAGCTTACAATAGTACTCATGAGGCTCATGAGTAACCGGGTCACGGTAAAGACCAATATGACCGATCTTGGCAGATGGAACCAGAGTGGTGATACCATTTACCATACCCAGACCTGCACGAAGTACAGGAACAACAGCAAGCTTCTTACCAGAAATCATAGGAGTTCTGCAAGTCTCAATAGGAGTCTCAACTTCAACATCCTCAAGGGGAAGATCGCGAAGAGCTTCAAAACCCATAAGAACTGCAATCTCCTCAATAAGTTTGCGGAATTCATTTGTTCCGGTCTCCTTATTACGAAGAATGGAAATCTTATGCTGGATCAGCGGGTGATCCATAATAAAAACATTGTCCATATCTGAAAAATTTGACATGATAAAAACCTCCGTAGTGTGATAAAGTTGCCATTGCCCTATGCAATAACAATCGTTACTGTTCACTCCGTGATCAGTAACACGCTTCGCGATGCACAGAAATCATGCATTCGCATGATTTCGCGCCGCACTTCTCGGGTTTTCTGTGAACTTTGTTCACAAAAAACACCTCGCGGAACGTTACCAGTGAACAGGAACTAACAATCCCTTCAGAACCTTTTTTAAACGGGTTCCAGAGCGTATTGAAAATGCTCTATGGGAATACTGTAAAAATCATATCGCACTTTCTATAGAAAGTCAATAATTGTAAAAATTTGTCGCATACTTTATACTATAACAAGATTGCTGGTTACTGTTCACTCCGTTCACAGTAACGCGCTTCGCGATGCACAGAAATCATGCATTTGCATGATTTCGCGCCGCAATTCTCGGGTTTTCTGTGAACTTTGTTCACAAAAAACGCCTCGCGGAACGTTACCAGTGAACAGTAACGATTGCTGTTCACAGTATAGACCGTATTGGAAGAAATCATGCGAATGTATGATTTCGTACAGTGTGAAGTGCGTTACCAGTCAGGTTGTGAACAGGCTCTAAGGGAAAAGGAGGAACTATATTTATGAAATTCAGAGTTGAGGGCATTTATGATGCCAAAAAGCTTGGAATCCCACAGATGCTGATTCTGGGACTCCAGCATATGTTCGCCATGTTTGGCGCTACCATTCTGGTGCCGATCCTGGTAAACAACTATTTTCACGGTGAGGGCTTATCCATTCAGGTAACCCTGTTCTGTGCCGGATTCGGAACACTTCTGTTCCATGTGCTGACTAAGCTGAAGGTACCTGCATTCCTGGGCTCATCATTTGCATTTCTTGGCGGATTTGCCACCGTTGCAGAGCTTGACACCGGAATTTTTGCCAACATGTCTTATGGAGAGAAGCTTCCATATGCATGCGGTGGTGTGTTTGTAGCAGGACTTCTGTATCTGGTACTTGCAATGATCGTTAAGGTAATTGGCGTAAAGCGCGTCATGCGTTATCTGCCTCCGGTTGTAACTGGTCCGATTATTATCTGTATTGGTCTTAGCCTTGCACCGTCTGCAATCAGCAACGCATCCCAGAACTGGATCCTTGCTTTGATCGCACTTGGAACTGTTATTTTCTTCAATATCTGGGGCGTTGGAATGTTCCGTATTATTCCGATTCTGATGGGTATTGTTGTTTCTTATGTGGTTGCCCTGATCATGAATGCCCTGGGTATGACAAACGCAGATGGAAGTGCTATCCTCAGCTTTGCAGGAGTAGCAAGTGCGCCGATCGTAGGTGTTCCGAAATTCTTCCTCTGCAAATTTAACATTACTGCAATCCTTGCAATGGCACCGATCGCAATTGCTTCCATGATGGAGCACATTGGCGATATTTCTGCTATTTCCGCAACGGTTGACCGCAATTTCATCGAAGATCCGGGACTTCACCGTACACTTCTGGGTGACGGACTTGCAACCTCCTTGTCAGCACTGATCGGTGGACCTGCAAATACAACTTACGGAGAGAACACCAGTGTTCTTGCTCTGAGCCGTGTTTATGACCCGAAGGTAATCCGTCTGGCTGCTATTTATGCAGTTATCCTCAGCTTTATCCCGAAGATGGCTGAGGTGATCAGTTCCCTTCCGTCTGCGATCATCGGTGGTATCAGTTTTATTCTTTATGGAATGATCTCTGCTGTTGGTGTCCGTAATGTAGTTGAGAACAAAGTAGACCTGACACGTTCTCGTAACCTGGTTATTACAGCGGTTATCCTGGTTTGTGGTCTTGGCATTTCCGATGGACTTACATTTACCATCGCAGGCGCACATATTACTCTTACAGGACTTGCACTTGCTGCAATTGTAGGAATCCTGCTGAACGCCGTTCTTCCGGGAAATGACTATGTGTTTGAGACTGCAAAGAAGAAAGAGGAGATGGAAGACGACTGATCCGGCTGGCTTTCCTATATGGTGATGCTGCCGGCAGGTGAAATGTCTGTTTAGCTGATATATAAAAAGAACTCGATTCAAAGTAAATAAATGCGGTAGTCTTTTTCAAAGAGGCTCTAAGTACATTTATTTGCCATGTATGAATCGAGTTCTTTTTTATGTTGTAATAGGAAATGCTGTTGGAATTTCCTATTACCGGGCAGGATTGCACTGCGGCGGAAGGGGAGGTGTCGTTCGAGGCGACCTGCCGCAGTGCAATTCTGCAAGAAGGAATCTTTTTAGAAGCTTCCGCCTGTACCTCCGTGATCGCTGTCTGAGCCGCCGGAGGAACTGTCACTATCCTTCGGTTTCGCTGTTTTGGTAACTGTGTGATACAGGAAAATATCGTTTGATCTTGTCAGTTCCATACTTCCCTGGCGCACATAATCCACTGCGCTGTCCTGTGTCCGTACGCTTTTCAGCTGGGCTCTCATGCCCATGGTGCACAGAAACGCAAGCACAAGACCGATTCCCAGGGAAATGAGAATCCATATGGGAGAAAAGGGCTCTGTATAAGGCTCCCCGTTAGCAGCCATTTCCAACAGATCCTGACACAGATCTGCGTAGGTATCGAAAGCGCCGTAGAAGTTTTCATCCTTTAACAGAGGCTCTACATTTTCCTTCAGATAAGCAAGTCCGTCATCGTTAAACGCAGTCATACCATATCCGTGGGTGGTAATGTGCCATTCACGGTCGCCAATGCTGACCATGAACAGGATTCCGTCGTGGTTTTCGCCGGTTCCGTAACCATTCTCATCGAAGAAATGATCTGTAAAGTAGTTCATCTCATTGCCGTCTTTCGACTCTACTGTGGCAACTGCCACTTCCAGATTGTATTCCCCGGTGATGGCTTCCAGCTTATCCAGAAGCTGGGATTCTTCTTCATCTGTGAGAAGATCCGCCTCGTCCAGGACAAGGGAAAATTCGGAGGCTGCAAAGTCCTGATAAGAGTCATCTTCCTCACTGCCGGATCCGCCAAAGCTGTTGGAAGCTGCGGCCTGTACCGTAACAGCTCCCGTACCTGGCAAAGCAGTAGTAAAAAGCGCATCTGTGCCTGGAATAACTGCACTGAAAAGGCTTCCTGCTCCCAGCACTGCCGCCAGAATAATTCCAAATGATTGTTTTTTCATGGCATGTTCCTCCTTAACAAAATGTGTGAATCAGCCATGCAATGGCGTAAGCAGCAACGGAAAAACCTGCAGTAAGTCCAAGGAACCATTTAGTGAAAATACCTTTATCTACAGGCAGATTTCCTACAAATTTACCAGTCTGTCCGTTCATGCCGAACAGATAGTGGTTGCCCTTCCAGGTGGTGGAAAGAAGCCATACCGGGAAAAGAGCATAGTGGGTTTTACCGCCTTTTAACTGAATACGGGTATCTTCAGGGGTAACGCTGTCATAACCGATGACCGTATCGCGAAAAGCATCTTCAGCGGCTTTTCTTACACGCTGGTTGGCGCGCTCAGCAGATTCTTCTGCGGATACATCATATTTGTCCGCAACGTATCCTGCCAGGTAAGGAGTGGCAAAGTCCACAGCCTCGGAAATTACATAAGGCTCCAGAGACTCTGTTAAATCATTGTCAATTTTGGAAGAACCGTCTACCGGAATCTGGTCGAACCCGATGTTTCCAGCACGGAAAACAGAGTAATGGCTGGTTTCCGTATAATCATAGTCGCTGTCACTCCAGAAACGGGTCTTGGTGGCATGATAGCGGATATCTGCAGAAGCGTCGGTGTCAAAAAGCCAGAAAGGCACATAAACACCTTTGATCTCGTCAATGTGATTTTCCTTTTTAAATACTTTGGGTAAAAGGATCTTGCCGTGAAGATGTTTGGTCAGACCTTCTTTGGCTGCCTTTTTGTCCAGCTTAAACGGAATGATAAAATCCGGACGCAGGGTACCGGAAAATTTGCCGGACATTACTACCGGATTGCCGCAGAATGGGCAGGAGGAAGCACCTGTGCTTTCATCGGCAACGATTTCCCCGCCGCAGGACTGGCATATGTAAACGGACATTCCGCTGGCTTCATCTTCCTTCCAGGAGTTGTCTGAAGCACTCTCCCAGTTCAATTCATCAGATTGCTGGTTAGCTGCTGCTTCGTTAAATTCTTTGACGGCTTCCATATCAAATTCAGTGTCGCAGTAAGGACATTTCATCTTCTGGAGCTTACTGTTGAATTCGATTGCTCCGCCGCAGCAAGGGCATTTGTATTCAAGTAAATCGGACATAATTCATCTCCTTTTATGCTGCTTTTTTACTGGGTATCGTTTTCATTAAATGGATCGCCACAGTTCGGACAGAATTTTGGTGGATTGGTTGGATCTTCCGGTTCCCAGCCGCACTTGTCACAGCGGTACCGAGGCTTCATAGCCGGTTTAGGAGAACCGCAGTTGGTGCAGAATTTGCCTGTATTTACAGCGCCGCAGGAACAGGTCCAGCTTGCATTTGCTGCAGGTGTCTGAGGCTTTTTCGCGCCGCATTCCGGGCAGAAATTACCGGAAACCATAGCACCGCAGGAGCATTTCCACTGGTCAGCTGCCGGAGCAGAACCGCCTGCCTGAGCCTGGGATACGGCCGGATTTGGCTGTGGTTGTGCCATCTGCTGTGCCTGAGCTGTCTGCTGCTGTCCCATAGCGTAAAGATTCTGTGCGTTAAAACCGCCAGTCATGCCTGCCATATTCATGCCCATGAAACCGGTCATGGCACCGCCAGCGTTGCCTGCTGCTGTCTTCATGGCGTCTGCCTGTGCTCCTGCAAGAGTAGCGGCTGCCATGGCAGGATTGCGGAGGATAGCCATACGCTGAGCTTCTTTGATCATCTGGGCATCTTCCTCAGGAAGAGTGATCGGATTCATGGCAACAGATACGATCACGAGACCACGAAGCTGACTCCATTTCTGGGTGAGAGCCTGGTTCATGGCATCACAGAGCTCCATTGCATGAGCCGGAAGTGCGCTTGGACGGATTCCCTGCTGGGAAATGCTGGCAAATGCCGGCTGAAGAGCTGAGATAAATTCTGTTTTCAGCTGTCCCTCGATCTGCTCTCTGTCGTACTGCTGTTCAAAGTTTCCGCAGACGTTGGAATAGAAGAGAAGCGGGTCTGCAATGCGGTAGGAATAAACACCGCTGCAGCGGACAGAAACATCAATGTCCAGTCCGATGTTCTGGTCTACAACACGGAATGGAATCGGGTTCGGAGTTCCGAATTTATTGTCCACCAGTTCTTTGGTATTGAAATAGTAAACACGCTGGTCTTTGCCAGTGTCACCGCCGAATGTGAAACGCTTGCCAATAGTGTGGAAAGTGTTCATGATGGCGTCGCCCAGATTTCCGGAGAAAATACTTGGCTCGGTAGAAGCATCGTAGGTGTATTCGCCTGGCTCTGCGCAGATATCAACGATCTTGCCCTGCTCTACGATCATCATACACTGTCCGTCTGCGACTGCGATTCCGGATCCGGTGGTGATAATGTTGTCGCTTCCCTTGGTATTGGAGGAACGTTTGGATGTGCGCTTCTGCCCCTTTACTGCCAGAACGTCATTGTCGATGGCATCACAGTAGAAAAATTCTTTCCACTGATCTGCAAGTGTACCGCCTGCGGCGCCAAGTGCTGCTTTAATAAGTCCCATATTGTAACTCCTTTCTTTTTGACCGGTCAATGACTGGAAAAATTATGTAAACGAATGCCACCTGATGCCAATAGCAGGAGTGCATTGGCGCAGAAACCATGGATTTCATATCTGGTGGTGCCTGTGTGAGCAGACATAGTGGTTTCGTTAATTTGTACAGTTATTGTCCGAAAATGATTTTATTAATTATTCTACATAACGATTCAGCAGACATTATTCCGCGAGGTGTTTTTGTGAACGAAGTTCACAGAAAAAACGAGAAATGCGGCGCGAAATCGTATAAAACATGATTTCTGTGTATCCAGAAGGATATCACTGTGAATGTGCGGAATCGTTACTACTCTACTATAAATTTTATCTGATTTTGTCTGAAAAAACAACCTATATGTGATAAATGACTGGTTTTCGTGACAATAAGACATAGATACTATCTGATTTGCAGTAAATAGGAATTGTATACCAGCCATTTGATGACAAAAAAATGTTTGGAATGCCGGAATAACAAAAATCTGCAGCCTATATATTATAGTACTGCAGATTTTGTCATTAGTAATATTGAACCTGGTATGGGGCGTAATTTATTTTTGGTTCTGCTAACTCTGTTCACAGAAACGCTCTTCGTAATGCATAGAAATCATGCATTCGCATGATTTCGCGTCAAAGGTTTCGGGTTTTGTATGAACTTTGTTCACACAAACACCTCGCGGAACGTTACCGGTGAACAGTGACATTTAACCTTCTGAATTGTCATCAGATGCGTCTGCTCCGGAATGGTCTGATCCAGAGCCGTCAGAACTGGAACTGCTTTGGGTGGCAAGTGTCTGATAGTACCAGGAGGAGGTGATGGAATCATTATCCTCCACGTAATTTCCGTTGGAATCCAGCATATTTCCGTCGGAATCAAATGTGACATCCAGAAGATTCGTCTTAGTAGATGGTGTGACGTTCATGGACATGATTTCATCATATTTTGTCTGAAGGTTTTCCAGGGAAAATTCATCTCCGATGGACTGGCGGACGCTGTGTGCAGATGCTAGAGCGTCTGTATAATCGTCCAGCTTATATGGTGCATATTCCAGGGTATCGTAGCTGTAATGCATAACCAGCGGTGTCAGTGTGGCATCTTGGATCTGGATGCTGGTCTGGTCGCCGTCTACAGTCTTCTGAATGGTAAAGGCTGCCATTCCGCCAAGAAGCTGCTTCAGTGTTTCCTGACCGGTAACGAAGTTGCCAAGGGAGTAGTAGATCAGCATGTTGTGACCAGAGTCATCTGTAAGGTAGCCATATGGCTGGAGCACATTCGGATTGGTTCCGATCACAACGTCAACACCCTGCTCCATAAGGAAGTTGGCCCATTCTTTTTCGTATTCGGTAGGCATTGGTTCTTCGGTCTTGCCCCAGTTTGCAGAGAAAATCACACAGTCTGCGGAAGCTTTGGCCTGTTTGATGGCGGCTGCAACATCGGCAGTGCTGAACGTGTCAATCATAGAGCCTTTTCCGGAAGTGGATGTATCTGTACTTCCAGAGCTGTCTGCATCTCCTGTTGAACTGCCGGAAGTATCCGAGCTGGCAGAGTCGTTTGCAGAACCATCAGAACTATCAGTGCTGTCGCCGGAGCTTACAGTCTGGCTTCCATATGACGGGAAGGTATAGTTAAGGAACGCAATCTTGATTCCGTTAATTTCTACAATCTTCGGAGTGTCTATACCGGACTGGTTTTTATGAATACCAACCAGAGTGACATCCGGATGGCTGGTTTCCCAGTAATTTAAAGTTTCGTTGATCATGGAAGAACCATTGTCATCGATCAGTGCTGTGGCAGATGTGACCACATTAAATCCGGCATTTACAAGTGCGTCGCCAATCTCTGTAGGAGTGGCGTAAGGCGCGGTACCGCTGACTGCGCTGTGGTCTGTGGTGAAAGGTGTTTCCTGATTGACCATAGCAATGTCGGCAGCCTGTATATCGGATTTCAGATTAGCATAAACACTGTCATAATTCCAGGCACCGGTTTCTGACTGACCGGATGCAAGAAGACTTGGCTGAACCAGGTTATCCCCAACTGCAAGAACTGTGGCTGTAGTGACTTCCTGGGTGGTGGCAGCTGCCTCTTCTTCCTTCTGTTTTTGTAAGTCAGCTGCTTTTTTCGCCTGGGCGGCTGGCTGGCGGATCATGGTGTAGTCCATCTGGTTAAACACCAGGCAGAGAACCACCAGAACCGCGATGGATACCAGAAAGCTGGTTCTGGAATTCAGGCGTTCTTTATAATTTAATGGGAGATTATCTCGTTTTTTCATGATTTTGCCCTTCTCTAATGTAGGAAAATATGACCAGCAGGATCAGAAAATCAGATTGCTCCTGCATATTTTCAATGTGAGTTCATTATAGCAAATTATTGTGCTCAAAGAAAGAAGTTATTACATAAATATTTAAAAAAATGTTACAGCATTTCGGGAATTTTCGGGTAATATTGCGCGTGGATCTGGCAGGCAGAAGCCGGGCGAAAATACTGCAGCTTCAGAGGCAATCATAATTTCTCGTTCATGTATTTTCGCAAAACCGGAAACTGCACAGGGCCGATTTCCAGTATCTTCTGATGAAAACTTTTCAGATCAAAGTTTTCGCCAAGGAGGGATTGCTGTTCTTCTTTCAGATCCAGAAAATTCAGATATCCCACATAGTATTTCAGATAATTAGCAGGTGTTTCGGTGATATATCGGTAAATCTCGGCCGTGACAGCAGCATCACGGATTCCGAAAAGATTCAGGAAGCGGGCGGCTTGCGCAGGAGTCCAGCCGTGGTAATGGATTCCCACATCCAGTAGGGAGTAAATGCACAGATTCACGCTGCGGTTCAGCCAGGAAAGTCGCGTGCAGGCAGAAGCTTCCTGTGAGGATAAGGTGCCGGCAGACAGATAATCTGCGGCATAATCATACGCATAACTTTCCACATAAGTGGCCCAGCCTTCCACGTATCCGCTGTAATCGATGAGATACCGGATATGGGATGGACTTTGTCGTCCGAAATAAACGGTCTGGTAAAGATGACCGGGGAAGCCTTCGTGCGCCAGCGTGGTAAAAAGCTCCAGATTGGAAATTTGCCGTCCATGATTGATGTAAATAACATTTGGCGCTCCTGTGTCCATTGGCGGTGTCAGGTAAAACGCCGGGCTGAGAAATTCTTCCATGGATTTATGTACAGACCGGATTTCGAAATCTACAGAAGCAGTGGAGGGGAAATCCTGCTGAATATTTTTTTCCAGAAGCTCCATGACCCGTGTGGGCTCCATATCTGGCAAATCCATTTTCTCATTTAGCAATGTGAGAAGTTGTGGATGCTGTTTCAAAAGTTCTGAAATTTCCTGAGAATCGGTGGAAAGCTGCTGGGTGAGGCGCTTTTCCAGTTTTTCCACAGGTATGTAGATTCCCACCTGGCTTTTTAGAAGATATTGGTAATATTCCTTTCCACCGGAAAAATTGACCAGGCCTCCGGTATTTTTGCCTGTTCCCAGAAGTTGCTCCAGACCTTCTATCAGCGTTTGATATGCGGGGAGAACCTTTTCCTTCAGAATCTGTTTATGGGTCAGGTTCAGCTGTTCCTGGTCCTTTTCGGAAAGCTTTCCATAGGCTTTTAGTTTCTGAGAAAAAATTTCCAGCATATAATTGGAATCCGGGTTTTGAATAAAAGCACGGCATTGGTCCTGAATGCGTTCCAGAGTTTCGTCGCACATAAAAAATCCGGCATCAGATTTTGTCTGTTCAAAGGCGAGAATGCTCTGGAAATATTCTTTTGTGCTGCAGAGCAGATTCAGGTAGTCGGTGATGTCCTGATTGGTGTAGAAGGAGTATTCCGCCAGCAGTACAGGCAGCTGCGCCTGGATCCCGAGGCTTGGGCTAAGCGGCTCTTCCAAAAGATAATTGTCGCCCAGAGAGGCTTCGGTGTGGTAGTAAAGGAGGAGCAGATCAAGGGTCAGGCGATTGGAAGTACTGAGCTTTGACTGGGAAAATTTTTTCAGCTTTTTTACATATTCCTGGCACTGGGCAGAGGCTTTTTCATTGTTGGGATGTATTGTGCCAAGGGTAGCGCGGGGGCGTGAGATGCCCTGTTTTTCCGGATAAGCCAGGGAATAATGAAGATTCAGGGCGTTTCCGGAAACCTCTTTTTCAAATATGGACTCCGCGAAGTTTTCGAAGCGGGCATTTTCGGAGAAGACATGACTGAAAAGCCAGGAAAATGTGAAGCAGATAATAAGAAAAAAAGCCAGAATAGCGGCGGTGAATTTTGGTCTGTTTGACATAGGATGCCCTCTGCTCTGGGGGATTTCTACTATATTATTGAGAATTTCAGTGTAGTATGCGAAATATTTGGTTCCATGGCTTTAAGGTTATGTGTATTTTGTGTACAAGACTGACGGGAATGACGAAATTAGTTGGGGATGTCATGGGGAAGTTGTTGGATTTCACGGAAAAGGCGATTTTTTTATTTGTGGGAGCAAAATTGACGGTAACAGATTGTTGTGATATTATGCGTAATTGTTACATATGCTTAATATAAATGTAACATTTTGAAGGGCGATTTTATATAAATTGAGAGGTGTATGAATGTTAAAAAATAAAATGAAAAAACTGATCTGCGGAATGACAATGTGTATAACGGTCTGTTCTCAGATGATTTTTCCACAGACTGCGTTTGCAGCGACTAAGGCTGCTGTGGAAAAGGCGGGCGAGGCATTTGTAGCTGGGATGACAGAGACTGCAGAGGCAGAGGAGGTACTTTCTGAGGAAGAGCTTCGTCAGCAAATCGTGGATTTTGCGCTGCAGTTTGAGGGAAATCCTTATGTTTACGGTGGGACAAGTCTGACAAACGGAGCAGACTGTTCCGGGTTTGTAATGTCTGTGTTTGCACAGTTTGGCTATTCACTGCCCAGAGTAGCAGCAGATCAGTATAATCAATCAGCGAAAAAAAGCGTGGAAGATCTGGAGCCAGGAGATCTGATTTTCTATGGAAGCGGAATCAGCCATGTGGCACTGTACATTGGAAATGGACAGATTATCCATGCAAGTACATCTGCGTCTGGAATCAAGATTTCCAACTATGATTATGAGGCGACTGTGGGAGTAGGAACTTATATTGAAGCGGACGGCTTCTTTAGTGAATAAGAGTGAGGGAGCGGAGCATTTGATAAAACAGATATGAAATCCGGTTATCCTGTTCTGACATTTACAGCCGGGGAAGGTTTCCCCGGCCTTTTTGTACAGTGGCGGGAGCCTGCCACGATACAAAGGGGAATAGTGAGAGAATAAAATTGATTTGTGTGTATTTTGTAAGGTATTGTAAATACGATATTTTGCAAGGAAAAATGTCGAAAAATGTTGAAATTAGCAGATTGCACAAAGACTTTAAAAAAATGTGGATAGGTGAATTAATAGGTAGAAAGTTTTCCACTTTCAAAAATATGAAAAAATGTTGAAAAATCAAGTTATGCACAAAGTTATCCACATTATCCACATGGAAAAGCATGTGGATGAGTTGATTTACATAATGGGAATCGAAACAAATGTTTTGGTTATTGTTATGAAAATGTAAAATTCGACAGAAATCGGCAAAAAGGTATTGACTTTTACAAAATCAAAATATTATAGAATATTCGCGGAAAATATTACAATTAAAGCCAAAAACGATAAAATGTCTGACAAAAAAGTATAGGATTACGAATGCGGTTGGCAACCGTGAGAGTATCCCAGGCGCAGAACAGCTGATTTTTATATTAAGTACAATGCTACAGAGATCTCTCAGATATTTGGAGTTCCAATGGAGCAAATTATGAGAATAAGGAAAGAGAAAAATTTATAAAAATCAAGTGAAGAAAGCCCTTTGCCAGAATCAGATATGATTTATGGCAGAGGGCTTTTTGCTAAGAGAAATTGAAAGGTAAAGTTGCATACTTTATTTGTATTCAAAAATGTATTCAAATGTAACCATTTGTAACTACCCCAAATGTAACAGTTTTTGGAAAAACGTGAGATTACAATTTATAGTCGAAAGGGTTAAAATCCCCGAAAGCCTTGATCTTACTGGCTTTGCAGGCACAAAAAAACACCGTCCCCGCGGCAATCGCTTTGTCCGCAAAAACAGTGCTTTCAGTGCGCCTTCAGGGGTTCGAACCCTGGACACCCTGATTAAGAGTCAGGTGCTCTACCAACTGAGCTAAAGGCGCATTTCCTATTTCGTTGATTTGTTATTTCCTCAACGCAAGATGTATTATATATCAAGTGTAGGACAAAAGTCAATAGGAATTTTATAATTTTTTTAAATTTTTTCGAAAACTTTTACGATTGCTATTTAGTGTGTTGGTCATTATTCCGGACGCGATTTCACAATGTATATTCACCGCCGCGCGTCGCAACGTTCCGGCAAGCTAATGACTAACTGCGACTAAGACGCTCAGGAGAGCCTTCGCGCCTAAGTCTCCGTAAGTCATGGATCTCGCCTCCACTAAAACCGCTCCTGAAATGCGCGGCTTGCGAATATACATTGCAAAATCGCTGGTTATTGGAAAGAGAAGAAAGAAACAATAACGACAACAATGGGGGTGGGGTGAAGTAGTTGGTATCCCGCAACTTTATTGTTTTTTGCCAATCTATCGTTGTCAAGAAAGTGTAGGGAAACCAATCACTCACCCACCCCTCTTCATTAAAAGTTCTTATCAACCAGCAAGTCCCAGCCAGTACACAGCATTTGGGCAATGTGTATTACTCCAGCGAGCCATTTCAGGCGCGCTCTTAGCGTAAGCGAAATCCAGCGCTTACGGAGACTTATGCGTGAGGGCTCTCCCGAACGCATTAGTCGCAGTTAGCGATTAGTTCGCTGTAGCGTTGCGCCGGCGAGTGAGTAATACACATTGTCCAAATGCGTCCGCATTGAAGAACTTTTAATCAATTAAATAGCAATAGTACCTTATTTCCTACAACAATTCCAGAATATCCTCCCTGCTCATACCACTCAGCTGTCCCATATCACCGCTGATGATCTGCTCTGCCAGATCCTGCTTTGCTTCCTGGAGCTTCTGGATCTTTTCTTCAATGGTATTGCGGGCGATGAGCTTGTACACGGTAACTTTCTTTGTCTGTCCGATACGGTGGGCACGGTCAGTGGCCTGATTCTGGACAGCCTGATTCCACCAGGGGTCATAGTGGATAACCACATCTGCACCTGTCAGATTCAGTCCAACGCCGCCTGCTTTCAGGGAAATGAGAAATACAGGAGTGGTATCAGAATTGAACTGTTTCACAAGCTCCTGTCGTTTCTGCTTGGAGGTTTCCCCAGTGATGATGTAATAAGGAATCCCCTCTTTTTCCAGTGCTGCCTGAAGAAGAGCCAGCATGGAAGTAAACTGGGAAAATAAAAGCATACGGTGCCCACCATCAATAGCACTCTGGATCAGCTGCATACAGCTCTCAGCCTTGGCAGATTCACCGCGGTAATTTTCAAAGCAAAGAGAAGGAGAGCAGCAGATCTGTCGCAGCTTCGTCAATTCAGCCAGAATCCACAATTTGCTCTTATTAAATTCGCCCTCGTCCTGCTGGGCAATTTTTTCCTTCATATGCACAACCTGGGCATCATACAGCTTCTGCTGTGCATCCTCAAATTTCACGTAACGGACTTCTTCCAGTTTTTCAGGAAGATCCTTCAACACATCCTCTTTCAGACGGCGAAGGATAAATGGAGACACCATTTTCTGCAGACGGGTCATGGCAGACTCATCGTCGTTCTTTACGATCGGAGTTTCAAATTCCTTTTTAAAGGAATCATAACCGTAGAGAAATCCCGGCATTAAATAATCGAAAATGCTCCAAAGCTCACTGAGGCGGTTCTCAATTGGTGTTCCGGTAAGTGCGTAGCGGGTCTGGCTGTGGATCACCTTTACAGATTTGGCTGCTGCTGTTGTGTGATTCTTGATATACTGTGCCTCATCAATGATCTGGTATAAAAATTCTTTTTCCTCATACTGGTCAATATCTCTTTTTAAAAGATCGTAAGAGGTGACCAGAACATCGAAATCTGAGTACGTCTGAAGCTTTGCCTGACGCTCGGACTGACTTCCTGCGATCAGGGAAACTTTCAGCTGTGGGGCAAATCGGGCAAGCTCTTCACCCCAGTTAAAAACAAGGGCAGCGGGAGCTACTACCAGGGATGTGCCGGTTTTTCCTTCAAGCTTCGCTGCAAGAAGAACTGCGATTACTTGTAAGGTTTTTCCAAGGCCCATATCATCGGCGAGAATTCCGCCAAATTTCCATGCTTCCAGGGTACGCAGCCATTTATAACCGTTCTTCTGGTATTTTCGCATGATTCTGGAAAGGCTTTCCGGCTCTTCAAAATCGGCATCGTTAATGGTTTTGAAGCCTTTTACGATTTCACGGAAATGACGGTCGCGGTTGGCATATATGTTTTCGTTGCTCTCCAGCATCTGATCCAGATATAAGGTGCGGTATGCCGGAATGTGCATTTTTCCTTTGACAAATTCCTTTGGGGTGAGATGAAGGGTTTTCATCAGTTCTGCCAGCATTTCCAGGTTCTGCTCTTGAAGATTGACAAATTCGCCGCTTTTCAGCTTGTAATATTTTTTCTTCAGCTGATAGCTTTTCAGGATATCCAGAAGCTCCTGGCTGGAAATATCATCGGTGGAAATATTCAGATCCAGGAGTCCGCCGGATACGGACACACCAACGGAAACCTTTACAGTCTTTAAGGTGTGTCTGCTGCGGAAACGGTTGGTGCAGCGTACTTCGCCAAGCTCCATGAGGGCGGCAGTTCCAGACTCCATAATCTGATAGCTAAGTTCTTCGTCATGGTTGCAGTGAAGTACGTCAAAGTCGGGATCATAGTAAGGCAGCCATTCCATGGTCTGATCCAGCACACTGTTTTCCAGAGGAAAGTCACGGAACTGCTGGTCCGGGGAGATATCCTCATGAAGTAAAAGCTTTCCTACAGAGAATTCTCTTTTTCCATAAAAGGCGCTTACCTTGCAGATAACGTTATCGTTTTCCATGTCCAGATAAAATACGAAGTGTGCTTCAGGGGTGAGGTACTGCCTGAATTTCTCCGGATTTTCCTCCATAATATCCGCTACCTCCTGAAGCTGAGGCAGCACATTGTGATAAAAATTGGACAATGTATTACGTCCCATCTGGAAGTGGAATTCTCCATTTCTGGAAAGCGCTGTCAATGGACGGACCTTTTCCATAAAGGCCGGTTCTGTTTTGCAGAAGCTGTCATCCTGAATAAAGTATGAAGAGTCCATACCCTGAAAAAGCTCTGGGATATATCCCTTTACTGTGACACCGTCAAACTGCTTTTTATCCTTAGAGGCATCCAGAATCCGTATGGAAATACGTGGATTCCCTGTTTTGCAGTGAAGCTGGGCTTTTTTACGGGCTGCATCCGGAGTTTTATCTTCAAAATCTATTTTCTCACTGCCGACATTGTCGTAAAAACTGTCCAGACGCCAGCCAAAAAGATCCAGAGAATTGCCAACATTAAATTTTTTTGGCAAATAGATGCCGGAATTTTGGATTTTGTCTACAAACTGCTCTTCCTCGCGGACAATCCGGTCAATATAGCGGATCCATTTGCGGCTCTCCTCTGTGAAATCCTGCGTTTTGTGGCTGATCTGGGTGCTGGTTCCATACTGAACGATCTCACCGTTGCGAACCTGGCGGCAGAAGTCATCCAGTTTTTTTACCACAAACATTTTGGAAGTTCCCACTTTAAAAGAAACGGAAAGCTTATTGCCATTCTGAGTCAGCCTTGGAATCAGGGAAACACTTGGAGAAACCTGGGCCGGTGTTTCTTTCTGGCCGTTTTTGATTTGTCCCATGCGGTAGGAGTTCAGCAGATAGTCTCCGTTCATGTCTGTGGCATCTGAAAAATTATTGTGGCTTACATAATCCCGCACATAAAAAGCCAGAGCAGCGGTATACTGGCATCTGGAATTATCAGAGTACCAGCCCCAGTATTTCTTACTGCACTCCGGGCATCCACATCTTGCGTAAGTCACTTCTTCGTGAGAAAAAAGGAGTGTGACATCAAAATTATTTCTGCCGGTTTGGAAAGTTGCCTCTATCTGGCCAAGACGCTGACCGTTCATCCTGTCGTAACCGCAGGAAATGTCAGTGACATTCATTTTCCCCTGGCGATAGATGGCTTCCCCGCTTTTTCGGTCTTTGGCAGTGAGCTTTAAGGATTCGAGAATTTTGTTGCCGTCAAAATAGCTGTAATTTTCCAGCTGCTGGATATTTCCTTCTAATGAGGAATCGTCGTCTGTGTCACTGTCATTCTGGGAACCGCCAAGGAGCTGGTACGTTTCGTTACGCTTTTGTTTTTCCAGCTCTTCCTGACGTTTGCGCTCTTCCGTTTCTTTCTTTTTCACTTCTGTCGGAGAATTTTTCATTTGTTTGGCTTCCTTTTTATGATTTTTCTTTGTTGTTTTTGTCCTTGGGAAACATGCTGTCCAGCAGTTTGGACAGTTCATTGGCATGCTTTTTTATGCCGGAGAAGGGATTGCTTCTGTTTTTATGTTCATAGCCAAATTGAGCAGCAAATTTTTGCAAAGATCTGGTTCGCTTCATATAAAAAACTCCTGCCAGATATTTCTTCCTTATAATATGAAAAGAAATACAGCAAGGTGAAACATTTAACGACGAATGATCATCTTACAGATCGGATTTCCCATAGAGGAAAATTTTTCCTCATATTCGGTCATTACATTTCCAATCATCATTTCTTCGTTATGGTGGAGGTCAAAGGTGTGAGCTTCCAGTTTCCATCCTGCTTCCGGGACTTCTTCCAGGGAAAAGTCGAACAGACCGCGGTTATCAGTTTTGAACTCGATGGTTCCGTCTTTTTTCAGAATTTTGTCGTAGCGGGAAAGAAATTCCCGAGAGGTAAGGCGGCGGGAAGCGTGGCGGGCCTTAGGCCAGGGATCAGAGAAGTTCAGATAGATTCTGGAAACCTCGCCTTTTTCAAAAACTTCGGGAAGAAGTCTTGCATCCATGCGCATGAATTTTAAATTAGAAAGCTCCTGTCCTTCTTCTGCAAGGGCTTCTTTCTTCTGAATGGCACGAAGGAGTACGCTGTCATACATTTCGATTCCGATATAGTTGATTTCCGGATGAAGCTTCGCCATATCCATAAGAAAGCGGCCTTTTCCCATGCCAACCTCCAGATGGACAGGCTGATTCTGTGGGAAAATCTTGTTCCAGTTTCCCTTATTCTCCTGGGGATTCTGGATCACGTAAATACTTTCTTCAATTGCGTCTTTGGCGCCTGGTATATTTCTAAGTCGCATGGTTTCCTCCTGTAATTAAATTTATAACTGGCTGAAACTGATTTCGGCTCTTTGCAAAAGTTTACCAGGTGGTAAAAAATGCTTGTCAGAATCAGCTGAAATTGTATTCATTCTTAACAAAACTACTATACATGATTTCCTGCTTTTTCGCAATAATATTGATATCGTGATTCCTCAGACACGCTCTATGTCAGGGGGGAACGCAAAGAGCTTCTAATTGAAAAAATTGACCAATTTTGACTGAATATGAAACCTATCAGCAAGAAATCCAAATGGAAAAACGAGAAAATTCTGTATAAATATGATTTTCTTCCTATTTATAATTAATACGTGTACCTATTATAAAATTTCGATATGACAGGAATTGATAAGATCGTTAATTTTTAGTCAAATCATCTGGAATTGTATTGAATTTTTGTGAAAATTTTAGGCAAAGTTTGACTGGTATTTTCATCAAAATGGGTGTAAGATACTTAAAACTTGAAAAAGGAGGGGAAAAATGGAACAGATAATCGGTAAGTTATCCGAGATAGAGACAACTGCAGAGACCATTATGAAGGATGCACTGCAGAAGAAGAAAGCTCTTTCAGCTGAGATGGAAAGGCAGTCCAAGGAATTCGACACCCAGCTGGAGAAACAGACAGAAGAGCAGATTAAGGAAATTCGCCGGAATCTTGAGGGTGAGAAGGATAAGCGCCTGTCATCCCTGCGGGAAGACACTCAGGCTGCCTTAAGTCAGCTGGACGCTTACTATGCGAAGAATCACGAACGCCTTTCCAGAGAAATTTTTGAAAAGATCATTCAGGAGGAAGTGATGTAATGGGAAGCGTTCTTTCCTACAGCGGAATTTCCACGAAAATACGCGCTATGAGCAGTCATCTGGTGACAGATGAACAGCTTCAGGAAATCGTCCGCTTTTCGGACGTTCCACAGGTAGCCGCTTATTTGAAGAAAACGCCGGAATATGCGAAAGCATGGTCAGACCTTGATGAGAATAATCTTCACCGAGGTGAGATCGAGAAGCTTCTGAAGAAATCCATTTTCGGAAATTTCTCCCGCATTTACAATTTTGCAAACAAGGAGCAGCGCAAGTTCCTGGCACTTTATTCCAAGCGCTACGAAATCCGTGTTCTGAAAGAGATCATGACAAATCTCTTTGATCACAGAAGCACCGATCCTGTGGATATGAGTCCTTACCGCGACTTTTTCCTGCACCATTCCAAGCTGGACATTGACAGAGTGGCAGGTGCCGGAAATATGGATGAGTTCATGACAGCCCTGAAGGGCAATGAATTCTATGCTCCGCTTCAGAGCGTATATGAGAACGGCAATGGACTTTTATTTGACTACGGAATGGCTCTTGATCTTTATTATTTTAATCAGATCTGGAGTGTCCGCAAAAAGTTATTCAAGGGAAACGATCTGGACGAGATCACCAAGGCTTATGGTGAGAAGTTTGATATGCTGAATCTGCAGTTTATCCTGAGATCCAAGCGTTATTACAAAATGGAGCCGGCAGCCATCTACGCACAGCTGATTCCCGTGAATTATAAACTAAAGAAAGAAGAAATCACAGCTCTGGTGGAAGCTACCAGCAAAGAAGAAGGTGAGCAGATCTTTTCCCGTACCTGGTACGGCAGGAAATATCAGCAGCTGAACCTGATCTCCATGGAGGAGCTTTATAATAGTCTGCTCCGTACCGTGCTTGAGAAAGAGGCTCGCAAGGATCCTTATTCAGTAGCTGTTTTGTATTCTTATCTTTACCACAAAGAGCATGAGGTAAACCGTCTGACCATCGCACTGGAGTGTGTTCGTTACCAGGTTGATCCGGACGAGGCAATGCATTATGTTCACAACAATTAGTAACCCGGAGGTAGCAATGTGATTGAGAAAATGAAATTTGTCAGCATTACCGGGCCAAGAGAGGATATCGACCGAGTTGTAAATAATTACCTCAGCCGGTATGAGATTCATCTGGAGAATGCTCTTACTGAGCTCACAGATGTGAAGAATCTTTCCCCTTATCTTGAAATCAATCCTTATAAAGAAGCTTTAAGCACAGTCGGAAGCTTCTATGAAGAGGTTGAGAACCCGGAGCAGGCTTCTGCGAAGAAGCTGCCAATCGAAAAAGCTCTCTCTTTCGTACAGCAGATCAAAGATGAAGCGGATGTCCTTAACAAGACACGCCAGGAACTGGAAGAGAAACGTGATTCTCTGTCAGAATCACTTCGTATTATCTATCCGTTCCGAAATGTAGACTTTGATGTGCAGTCAATCCTGAAAATGCGTTATATCCATTATCGCTTTGGACGGATCGAGAAAGATTATTTCGATAAATTTAAAACATACATTTATGATAATCTGGATACGATTTTCATTAAATGTGATGAAGATGACCGTTATATCTGGGGAATTTATTTTGTTCCCGTTCATGAAGCGCAGCGGATCCATGCCGTATATTCTGCTATGCACTTTGAAAAAATCTTTGTACCGGATCAGTATGATGGAACTGCCAAAGCTGCATACACAGCACTTGAAGCGCAGTACAAGAAAACAATTGCAGATCTTGATGCGAACAAAGCGGCAAGAAAAGCTTTCTTCAGAAAAAATGCATCCGACATTGTTTCCTGCAAACATACACTTTCCCAGTTTTCAAGGAACTTTGATATCCGTAAACTGGCAGCATGCACACATGGGGACAATAAGGGAGAGGCAGCAGCCGATTATAAGCCGAAGGAACCATTTTATATCCTTTGTGGCTGGATGACAGAGAAGGATGCCAAAGCTTTCCAGAATGATATTTCCGGAGATTCCCGTATTTTCTGTCTGATTGATGAGAATGAGCAGGAGGATGCCCATAAGACACCGCCTACCAAGCTGAAGAATCCCAAGCTTTTCAAGCCATTCGAAATGTACACCAAAATGTATGGCCTTCCGGCTTATGGAGAGATGGATCCAACCTGGTTTATCGCCATTACTTATTCCTTTATTTTCGGAGCAATGTTCGGAGATGCAGGACAGGGTCTGGTTTTATTGATCGGCGGATATCTTCTTTACAGATTCAAGCATATTGATCTTGCCGGAATTATCAGCTGTGCAGGTATCTTTTCCACATTCTTTGGCTTCATGTTCGGCAGCGTCTTCGGATTTGAGGATATTATAGAGCCTGTATGGTTAAGGCCTATGGATGCCATGATGAATGTGCCTTTTATCGGAAAACTGAATACCGTATTTATTATCGCTATTGGCTTTGGTATGGGAATCATTCTTCTGTGTATGATTTTTAATATTATGAATTCCCTGAAAGCAAAGGATACAGAGAAAGTATGGTTTGATACCAACTCTGTTGCAGGCCTTGTATTCTATGGATCCGCAGTGATTGTAATTGCATTGTTCATGACAGGCCATAAGCTTCCTGGCGGTATTGTTCTTTGCATTATGTTTATTCTTCCGCTGCTTGTAATGTTCTTAAAAGAGCCTCTTACAAACCTTGTGGAAAAGAAGCCGGCAGCCTTTGAAGGCGGTGTGGGAATGTTTATTGTTCAGGGATTTTTCGAGATGTTCGAAGTCCTTTTGAGTTATTTCTCCAACACACTTTCTTTCGTGCGTATCGGAGCTTATGCAGTCAGCCATGCAGCTATGATGCAGGTTGTACTGATGCTGGCCGGTGCCGAGAACGGAAGCCCGAACTGGGTAGTGATTGTTCTCGGAAATATTTTCGTATGCGGTCTTGAGGGTCTGATCGTTGGTATCCAGGTACTGAGACTTGAGTATTACGAGATGTTCAGCCGTTTCTACAAAGGAAGCGGAAGAAAATTCGAGCCGTTCCGTTCTGACGCGGAGGCAAAGTAAACTGCCGCTGGTAGTGAAATATTTATCAAATGTCTCTGTGAAATGCAGTGACATTACAAATGTTAAAAACACGAGGAGGTCAATTATCATGACAGTTATGACACAGATTATCTTAGCAGTAGCGCTTGTATTAAGCATTATCGTTCCATTTGGTTATTATTTCATCGGCGAGAAGAGCCGTGGACGCTATAAAACAACAATCGCAACAAACGCATTTTTCTTCTTTGGTACAATGTTAGTAGCAGCAATGGTTATGTTTGCAGGAAGCTCTTCTGTACAGGCTGCAACAGGCGCTGATGCAGGTATTGCAACAGGTCTTGGATATATTGCAGCAGCTCTTGTTACAGGTCTTTCCTGTATCGGTGGTGGTATTGCCGTAGCCAGTGCGGCAAGTGCAGCTCTTGGTGCAATCAGCGAGGATCAGAGCATTCTTGGTAAATCCCTTATCTTCGTAGGTCTTGCCGAAGGTGTTGCTCTTTACGGTCTGATCATTTCCTTCATGATCATCGGTAAATTATAATTATGAAAATGTTTTTGATCAGTGACAACATCGATACCTGCACAGGGATGAGACTGGCAGGTGTGGAAGGCGTGGTAGTCCATGAGCGTGACGAACTGAAGGACGCTCTGGAAAAAGCAATCGCCAACAAGGAAATCGGGATTCTCCTCCTGACCGAGAAATTCGGCAGGGAGTTTCCCCAGATCGTGGACGATGTAAAGCTGAACCATAAAACGCCTTTGATCATCGAAATCCCTGACAGGCATGGTACAGGCCGCAAACCTGATTTTATTACCGGATATGTTAACGAAGCCATTGGCTTAAAGTTATAGGCAGGAGAAGACCAAGCATGACAATTGAAGAAAAACTGCAGCATTTCTACGACACTTCCGTTGCGGAAGCCCAGACAGAGGCTGAGAATACACTGGAAGCACATAAGAAGAGTCTGGAAGAAATGTTTGAAAAGCATAAAGAATCAAGAAAAATGGATGCCGAGGCACAGATCAAGGCAGAGACAGAAAATGCTACCCGAGAGGTAAACAAGGCACTTTCTGCTGAGCAGCTGACTTTAAGACGTGACTGGACAGCCAAACAGACAGAGCTTAAAAACGAGCTTTTTGTAGAGGTTAAGAATCATCTGGAGAACTTCATGGAGAGTCCTGCGTATCAGGATTATCTGTGCAGCAGAATCCAGAAGGCAAGAGAATTTGCAGGAAATGATGAGATTTTTATCTATCTTTCCGCTGAAGATACAGCATTACAGCGCTCTATTGTAGCAAAGACCGGATTCACAGTTGAGATTTCCGATGAACCGTTTATGGGTGGTATCAAAGCCACAATCCCGGCTAAAAACATCCTGATCGACAACTCTTTCCTGAGTGCTTATGAGAAGCTGAAAAAAGAATTCAAATTTGACGGAGGGCTGAGCCATGAATAAAACAGGTATTATCTACGGCGTTAACGGTCCTGTTATTTATCTGAAAGGCGACCCGGGATTTAAGATTTCCGAGATGGTTTATGTTGGACCTGAGAAGCTGGTCGGTGAGGTCATTGGTCTGAAAAAGGGTATGACTACCGTACAGGTTTTCGAGGAGACAACAGGACTGAAGCCAGGTGATACAGTAATGGGAACAGGCGATGCTATTTCCGTTCTTCTGGGACCTGGAATCATTCATAACATTTTCGACGGTATCCAGCGTCCTCTGGAGGAGATCGCAAAATCCTCCGGAAAATATATTTCCCGTGGTGTAAGTGTTGATTCCCTTGATACTGCTAAGAAATGGGATGTTCATGTAACTGTTAAAGTTGGAGATATGGTAAGTGCAGGTACTATCATTGCCGAGACTCAGGAAACAGCTTCCATTCTTCATAAATCCATGGTTCCGCCAACAATTGGAGAGGCTGAGGTTATCAAGGCAGTTCCGGACGGAGCATATACCATCCTTGACCCGATTGTAACGGTTCGTCTTTCTGATGGCAGTGAGCGCGATATCGCACTTGCGCAGAAATGGCCGATCCGTGTGCCAAGACCTACCTACAAGCGTTTCCCTGCAAGCGTGCCGCTTGTAACCGGACAGCGTATCCTGGATACCCTTTTCCCAATTGCAAAGGGTGGTACAGCAGCGATTCCTGGCGGTTTCGGTACTGGAAAAACTATGACACAGCACCAGATCGCAAAGTGGTCTGACGCTGATATCATTATCTATATTGGATGTGGTGAGCGTGGAAACGAGATGACACAGGTTCTGGAGGATTTCAGTAAACTGATCGACCCGAAATCCGGAAACCTGATGATGGACCGTACCACTCTGATCGCCAATACATCAAACATGCCTGTTGCAGCCCGTGAGGCTTCTATTTATACAGGTGTTACACTGGCTGAGTATTATCGTGACATGGGTTATGACGTTGCCATCATGGCAGACTCCACTTCCCGTTGGGCTGAGGCTCTTCGTGAGTTATCCGGACGTCTGGAGGAAATGCCTGCAGAGGAAGGCTTCCCGGCTTATCTGGCTTCCAAGCTTTCCGCTTTCTATGAGAGAGCGGGTATGATGCAGAACTTAAATGGAACAGAGGGTTCTGTTTCCATCATCGGTGCAGTTTCCCCACAGGGAGGTGACTTCTCCGAGCCTGTTACACAGAATACAAAGCGTTTCGTCCGCTGTTTCTGGGGACTGGATAAATCTCTGGCTTATGCCCGTCATTTCCCGGCTATCCACTGGCTTACAAGCTATAGTGAGTACCTGGAGGATTTAACCCCATGGTACAGAGATAATGTTTCTGCTAAATTTGTAAGCGACCGTAATCAGCTGATGGCGATTCTGAACCAGGAGAGTTCCCTGATGGAAATCGTTAAGCTGATCGGTAGTGATGTTCTTCCGGATGACCAGAAGCTGACTCTGGAGATTGCAAGGGTTATCCGTCTTGGATTCCTTCAGCAGAATGCGTTCCATGCAGAGGATACCTGTGTACCGATGAGCAAGCAGTTCAATATGATGGAGATCATCCTTTATCTGTACGAGAAGTGCCGTTCCCTTGTTAATCAGGGAATGCCGGTTTCCGTACTGAAGGAGGACAATATTTTTGAGCGTGTTATTGCTATCAAATATGATGTTCCGAATAACAAACCTGAGATGTTTGACCAGTATAAGGCTGACATCGACAGATTCTATGATAACGTATTAGAGAGAAACGGCTGATAGGGAGGTAAGTTTTTTATGGCAATCGAATATTTAGGCCTTAGTGAAATAAACGGCCCTCTTGTAGTTCTGGAAGGCGTTAAAAACGCTTCCTACGAGGAAATCGTCTCCTTCCGTATGGATGACGGTACCGAAAAGCTTGGCCGTATTATTGAAATATACGAAGATAAAGCAGTAATTCAGGTTTTCGAGGGTACAGATAATATGTCCCTTGGAAACACTCATACACGTCTTAGCGGTCATCCTATGGAAATCGGGCTCTCCCCGGAAATCCTGGGACGTACCTTTAACGGTATTGGACAGCCAATCGATGGGCTGGGCGAGATCACACCGGAGGTAAGCCTGAACATCAATGGTCTGCCGCTGAACCCGGTTACCCGTGAGTATCCGCGTAACTACATCAATACCGGTATTTCTGCAATTGATGGTCTGACCACCCTGATTCGTGGACAGAAGCTTCCGATTTTCTCCGGAAACGGTCTTCCACATGATAAGCTGGCGGCACAGATCGTGCGTCAGGCATCTCTGGGTGCTGATTCCGATGAAAATTTCGCCATTGTGTTTGCTGCAATGGGTGTTAAATATGATGTTGCAGAGTTTTTCCGCAGAACATTTGAGGAGAGCGGTGCTTCCGATCATGTTGTTATGTTCCTGAACCTGGCAAATGATCCGACTGTTGAGCGTCTTCTGACTCCGAAGATTGCCCTGACTGCAGCAGAGTATCTTGCTTTTGAAAAAGGTATGCATATTCTGGTTATCCTTACAGATATTACTTCTTTCTGTGAGGCAATGCGTGAGGTTTCTTCCTCCAAGGGAGAGATTCCTTCCCGTAAAGGTTATCCTGGATATCTTTACAGTGAGCTTGCTACTTTATATGAGCGTGCAGGTATTGTTTCCGGTGGTACAGGTTCTGTTACACAGATCCCGATTCTGACCATGCCTAATGATGATATTACCCATCCGATCCCTGACCTTACCGGTTATATTACTGAGGGTCAGATTGTTCTGGACAGACAGCTTCATGGACAGGGTATTTACCCGCCAATCAATGTTCTGCCGTCTCTTTCCCGTCTGATGAAGGATGGTATTGGTGAGGGCTTCACAAGAGCAGACCATCAGGATGTTGCCAACCAGCTGTTTTCCTGTTATGCAAAGGTTGGAGATGCGAGAGCCCTTGCTTCTGTTATCGGTGAGGACGAGCTTTCTCCTCTGGATAAGAAGTATCTGCAGTTTGGTAAGGCGTTTGAGGCTGAGTTTGTCGGTCAGACAGATACAGAGAACAGAAGTATTATCGATACTCTGAATAAGGGCTGGGAGCTTCTTGGTATGCTTCCGAAGGATGAGCTTGACCGTATTGATACCAAGATTCTGGATCAGTATTATCACGAGACTACCAAATAAAGAGTGAGGTGACTTGAATGGATCCGAATACCTTTCCTACCAAGGGTAATTTAATTCTGGCTAAGAATTCACTTGCTCTTTCCCGTCAGGGTTACGAACTGATGGATAAGAAGCGTAATATTCTGATTCGTGAGATGATGAATCTGGTTGATCAGGCGAAGGATATCCAGGGACAGATTGACGAGACGTTCCGGACTGCGTATGAGGCTTTGCAGAAAGCGAATATGGAGATGGGTATCGCGTTTGTGGATCAGATTTCCCATACGGTGCCGGTGGAGAATTCTATCCGTATTAAGACACGTAGTGTTATGGGTACGGAGATTCCGCTGGTAGAGTATGATAAGTCGGGAAATGTGCCGACATATGCTTATTATAGTACGAAGATGTCTCTGGATGAGGCGAAGGCGGCTTTTGAGAGGGTGAAGGAGCTTTCCATTAAGCTGTCTATGATTGAGAATTCGGCGATTCGGCTGGCTAGTAATATTAAGAAGACTCAGAAGAGGGCGAATGCGCTGAAGAATATTACGATTCCGAAGTTCGAGGCTCTGACCAAGGATATTTCCAATGCTTTGGAGGAGAAGGAGAGAGAGGAATTTACCAGACTTAAGGTTATTAAGAGAATGAAGCAGGGTGCGTGATGGCGCCCTGTTTTTTTCTGTGTGTGTCCAGCAAAGCTGGACTACACTTGCCGGTGTAAGTCCGGTCACGGTAATCGCCAGTGAGCCGTGTAGTTAAA